>DATFVL010000230.1 GCA_035260325.1 Candidatus Methylomirabilota bacterium
GCCCGCGTCTCCTCGCCGATCCAGAGGGCGGCGGCGTCGGTGTGATCGGGCCACGCCTCGACGATCTGGCCCTTCGCAACCCGCGCGCGGCGCCGCACGAGCTCGTCCCGCGCGGCCGTGAGGTACAGCCGGCTCACGGGACGCGGACGAACCCTTCCATGAGGCGGCGCGCCGTCCGGTAGACGGTGACGCTGTCGGCCCAGGGCCGGCCCTCGCGCGTCCCGACGCGCGCCGCGATCGGCAGCACGCCCGACGGGTGGCCGAGCCTGACGTCGCCCCGCGCCGTCCGGACGCACTCGCTGACGACGGTGCCGTCGAGGCGCGCCGCCACCGCGAGGCACATGGCCGAGGTCAGCGCGAAGGCGCGATGGCAGTTGCCCATCGAGATGACGCGGGCGACGAGGTCCACGCGATCGCCGTCGTGGACGACGCCGTCGAGCGCCGTGAACGACGCGGCCGGCGCGACGACGGCGACCTTGGGCAGCGCGGCGCTGCCGGGGATCCCCATGCGCCGCGCCGCTTCCACGCGGATCGCCTCGAGCCGGGCGGCGAGCGCGTGGTCGGCGTCGATCGCCTGGGGCGTCTCGGTGCCGGTGAGGCCCACGTCCTTGGCGCGGACGAAGACCATCGGGTTGGTCGCGTCCACGAGCGACGCGTCGAGGCCGTCCAGCGTCTCGCGCGGCGCGCCCGTCGGCAGGAGGCGGCCCGTGCCGGCGCCGCCGGGGTCGAGGAAGTCGAGCGTGATGCGGGCGCCCCGTCCCGGCACGCCCGCGAGCTCGAAATCGCCCTCGACCGCGGCCTCGCCGCCGCGCACGGGGACGTGCGCCAGGATCAGCTTCTTCGTGTTCGTGTTGTGGATGCGCACGAGCGTCTCACCCTCGACCGCGCCCACGAGGCGCTCGTCCACCGCGAAGGGGCCGACGGCCGAGGAGCAGTTGCCGCAGTTGCCCCTGTAGTCCACGACGGGGCTCGCCACGTCCACCTGGGCGAAGGTGAAGTCGACGTCGGCGCCGGGGTGCGTCGGCGGCCCGATGACGCACGCCTTCGAGAGCGACGAGATGCCGCCGCCGAGGCCGTTGAGCTGGCGACCGTAGGGATCGGGGCTGCCGAGCGCGGCGGACAGGATGCGATCGCGCTCGGGCCCGGGCCTCGGCAGGTCGCCCTCGTGGAAGACGAGGCAACGGCTCGTCCCGCCCCGCATGTAGACGGCACGGATCTTCCTCTGGCTCATGACTTGCCCTGCCGCGTGTGGGCGAGGAGGCCGCCCGCCAGGAGGATGTCGCGCTCGCGTGGCGTGAGGACGCACGACGCGGTGAAGCGGGCGCCCGAGCGCGTGTTCACCACGCTCACGCGGCCGCCCGCCGCGAGCGCGCCGCGGAGGCCCTCGAGCCTCAGGCGGTCGTCGCGCTCGATCCCGCCCCACGCCGCGGGGTCGTCGAAGGTCAACGGGACCAGGCCCCAGTTGATCAGGTTCGCCCGGTGGATGCGGGCGAATGACTTCGCGAGCACCGCGCGCACGCCGAGGTGCATGGGCGCGGTCACCGCCGTCTCGCGCGACGAGCCCTGCCCGTAGGTCTCGCCGGCCACGATGAAGGAGCGCCCCGCGGCCTTCGCGCGCGCGACGAACTCGGGATCCACGTACTTGAAGGTGAACTCGGCGATCGCCGGGATGTTGGAGCGGAAGACCAGCACGGAGGCGCCCGCCGGCGAGATGTCGTCGGTCGATACTTTGTCGCCGAGCTTGATGAGGACCGGCGCCTCGAGCGTCTCGGCGACCGGTTCACCCAGCGGAACGGATTTGATGTTCGGCCCGCGCACGACCTCGCCCTGACCGTCGGGCTGGACGAACCCCGCCGTCGAGTCCGCGAACTTCGGCGGCAGCGGGACGCGCGGCGGCGCGCCGAGCGTTCTCGGGTCGGTGATGGCGCCCGTCAGCGCCGAGGCCGCGGCCACCAGCGACGAGCAGAGGTAGACCTGGTCGTCCTTGACGCCGCTGCGCCCCGGGAAGTTGCGGTTGAAGGCGCGGAGGCTCTTGGACCCCGCGGCGGGGACGTGGCCGATCCCGGCGCACGAGCCGCACGTGGACTCCGACACGGTGGCCCCCGCCGCGAGCAGATCGGTCAGCAGCCCCTCGCGGGCCATCGTCTCGAGGATCCGGTGGCTCCCCGGGAAGAGGACGAAGGACACCGAGGGGTGCACGCGGTGGCCGCGGAGCACCTCGGTGACCGACGACATATCGTGCCACGAGCCGTTCGTGCACGAGCCCACCATCACCTGCTCGACCTGGGTCCCGGCGACCTCCTCGATGGGCACCACGCGGTCGGGCGAGCCGGGCAGCGCGACGAGCGGCGTGATCTTGGAGAGATCCAGCTCGAGCTGGTCGTCGTACTCGGCATCGTCGTCGGGCGCGGCCGGTCGCCAGTCGCCGGGGCGACCGAGCCGGGTGAGAAAGGAGCGCGT
This sequence comes from Candidatus Methylomirabilota bacterium, assembly GCA_035260325.1. NCBI lineage: Bacteria > Methylomirabilota (SeqCode) > Candidatus Methylomirabilota bacterium. The sequence continues at coordinate 2,461 of DATFVL010000230.1, forward strand.
GACCTCGTCGGACGGGAAGACGCTCGTCGTCAGGCCGAGCTCGGCGCCCATGTTGGCGATGGTCATGCGCTGGGCGGCGAGCAGGCTCTTCATGCCTGGGCCCGCGTACTCGAAGATCTTCCCGGCGCCGCCGCGCACGCTGAGCCGACGCAGCAGCTCCAGGATCACGTCTTTCGCGGTGACCCAGGGCTGGAGCTCCCCCGTGAGCCACACGCGCACGATCTCGGGCATCGTGAAGAAGTACGGGCCGCCCCCCATCGCCACCGCCACGTCGAGGCTCCCCGCGCCGATCGCCAGCATGCCGGCGGCGCCGCAGAGCGGCGTGTGGCTGTCCGAGCCGAGCAGCGTCTGGCCGGGAATGGCGAACGTCTCCATGTGCACCTGGTGGCAGATGCCGTTGCCCGGCTTGGAGAAGACCGCGCCGTACTTCCGCGCGGCGGTCTGCATGTAACGGTGGTCGTCGGTGTTGCGCGAGTCGAACTGGTAGACGTTGTGGTCGATGTACGCGACGGCGCGCGCGGGGACCACGCGCGGGAGCCCCATGGCCTCGAACTGGAGCAACGACATGTTGCCGTTCGTGTCGGTGAGGAGGATCTGGTCGATCGAGAGGCCGATCTCCTCGCCCGCGACGGCCTTGCCCGCCGCGAGGTGGGACTCGATCAGCTTGCGGGTGAGGCTCCTACCCACGCTGGCTCAGCGGCGTGAACGCGCGGCGCTTCGGCCCGACGTACTCGCCGCGCGGCCGGATCAGGCGGTTGTCGTCGTGCTGCTCGATGATGTTCGCCGTCCAGCCCGCGATGCGGCTCGCGGCGATCACGGGCGTGAAGAGGTCCACGGGGATCCCGAGCGAGTAAAAGAGCGGCGCCGAGTAGAAGTCGACGTTCGGGATCAGCTTCTTCGCCGCCTGGACCCGCTCGTGGAGCTTGACCGCCATCTCGTACCACTTGAACTGGCCCGACTGGCGGCACGCGTCCTCCGCCATGCCCCGGAGGATCGCGGCGCGCGGGTCGCCCGCGACGTAGACGCGGTGGCCGAACCCCATGAGCCGCCGCTTCTCGGCGAGCGCCTTCTGGGTGAAGGCGTCCACGTTCGCGACTTCGCCGATCTCCATCAGCGTCCGCATGACGGCCTCGCCCGCGCCGCCGTGGAGCGGGCCCTTCAGCGCGCCCACGCCGCCCGCGACCGCCGAGTGCATGTCCGACTGGGTCGAGACGATCACGCGCGTCGTGAACGTCGAGGCGTTCAGCTCGTGCTCGGCGTAGAGCGTCAGGCTCGCGTCGAACGCCTTTGCGACGACCGGCGTCGGCCGCGTGCCCGTCAGCATGTAGACGAAGTTGGCGGCGTGGGAGAGGTCGGACGCGGGCCGGACCGGCTCCTGACCGCTCCGGACGCGATGGTGGGCGCAGATCGCCGTCGCGAGCTGGCTCGTGAGGCGCACGGCCTTGCGCACGTTCGCCGCGTGCGAGTTGTCGGTCCCGTCCGGGTCGCGCATCCCGAGCATCGCCACCGCGGCCTGCAGCACGCGCATCGGGTCCGTGTCCTTTGGCATGAGGCCGAAGGCCTGGACCAGCTCGCGCGGGATCTCGCGCGCCGCGACGAGCGCGACGGTGATCGTGTCGAGCTGCGCCGCGGTGGGGAGATCGCCGTACCAGAGGAGGTGGCAGACCTCCTCGAAGCTCGCCCGGCGGGCGAGGTCCTCGATGTCGTAGCCCGCGTACGCGAGGCGCCCGTTCTTCCCGTCGAGGTCGCAGAGCCGCGTCTCGGCGGCGACGACGCCCTCGAGCCCGCGAATGAGCTGGCTGCCTTCCTTGTCCATGTCGCGCCTCTCGTCGCTCGGATGCCCGGATGGTAGCAGGATTCGGGGGCGCGTGCCCTTCGACGGCCGTCTCGGCTCATCGATTGCCAACTTGGTGCCGCGGCAGATACGATGTTCAGTGCTCAGGACGCGATGATTCGCGCCAGCGGCGCGCGCAGCCGCCGCGGCGTCACGCGGCCGAGCGCCACGTCGCCGGCGCCCACGAAGGCTGCGAGCGAACCGACCGCCTCCCCGAGGCCGGCGAGTGCCTCGTCCTGATCGAGGCGGCCCCAGTCGGCCGGCGACGTCCCCGCCTCGGCGAACCACGGCTCGAAGTGCACGTGGCGGATCTCCAGCCATCGCTCGACGCGATGGGCCTTGGCGTCGAGCCGGCCGATGAGATGACTGTGATGGAGGATCGGGAGCGTGTAGTAACCGTGTACGCGCTCGGGCCCCGGGGTGTAGACCTCGATCCGGTAGTCGAACCCGAAGAGGCGCGCCACCCGGTCGCGATGCCAGAGAAGCGAATCGAAGGGCGAGAGGAGCGTCGTTCCGACCGACGGCGTGGTCGCCCGCCCGACGCGGGCCAGCGCGGGCAGGTCGCGCGTCAGCGCGAGCCAGCGGCCGCGCGTCGCCTCGACCTCGATTTCCGTGACCTCGCCTCCCTCGAGCATGGCGCGTAGCGCGGCCCGGCGCGCGCCCGGCTGGAAGCGGGGGAAGGTGAGATAGCGGCTCAGGTCGGCCTCCGTGGCGGCGCCCATGGCGTGGAGCGAGCGCTCGAGGTGCCAGCGCTGGAACTCCTCTGGCGAGACCGCCTCGAGGGCGAGCACGTCCGGCATCGCGCGCTCCAGGAGGTCGAAGCGCTTCTGGAAGTGCCGCCGTGAATGAACGGTGAGCGCGCCGGTCATCCACAAGTAGTGCAGCGCATGCTGGACAGGCCTCCAGTTCCACCATCCGGCGCGCCCACCGGACGCGCGGCGCCCGTCGAAGTCGGCATTGCCCATCGGGCCGTTGGCCTGGACGGCCGCCGTCACGCGGCTCAGCACCTTCGCGTTCCGTCGGAGCCAGTCGGACCAGCCCGTATGGCGCACGCGGTAGTCGAGCATGGCGCGCCGCCACCACGGCAGCATCGAGGTCGGCACGAGGCACGCGGCGTGCGCCCAGTATTCGAACAGCAGCCGGCGGCGATAGACGAGCCGGTCGAGCCGCGCGCGGTCGTACGGGCCGAAGCGGCTCCACACCGTCAGATAGTGGGCGCGATCGAGGACGTTGATCGAGTCGAGCTGGAGCCCGCCCACGTCCTCGACGAAGCGGCCGAGTCGCCGCGCTGTCAGCGCGGACCTGCGCGGGCGGGCGAGGTGCTGCCGCTCGAGGAAGAGCGCGGCGGCCGCGCGCAAGGGAAGCGCCGGGCGACGCATCGGGGGAGGGCTACGTGAAGCGCGCGACCACGTCCTCCGCGTACGCGTGAAGCGCGTCCCAATCGTAGGGGCCGTCGCGGAAGGCGATGTTGAGGCGGGCGCAGCCGGCGTCGCGGAAGGCGGCGACCATGTCGCGCGCCTCCTTCGGCGTGCCGCGCAGCCAGCCCGAGCGCTCGTCGCCCCGAGCGCCCCAGTGCTGACGGAAAATCTCCTCGCCGCGCGCGGCCCCCCGGGCGTCGGCGCCGAGATAGAATCCGAGGTTGACGGTGCGGAGGATCGTCTTCGGATCACGGCCTTCCTTCTCGCACCACTGGTCCAGCACCTTGCCCTTCGCGATCCACTCGTCGGGACCGATGTAGGGCGCGTTCCAGCCGTCGGCGTAGCGCGCCGCCGCGCGCAGCGTCCGCTTCTCGCCCCGGCCGCCGATCCAGATGGGCACGCGCGGCTGGAGCGGCTTCGGGTTGTTCGGCGCGTTCTCGAGCCTGAAGTGCTGGCCCTGGAAATTCGAGCGGGGCGACTCCGGATCGAAGAGCATGCGCATGACCTGCGCGTACTCCTCCAGCATGTCCTCGCGCACGCCGATGCGCGGGAACTCGTAGCCGAAGGCTTTCGCCTCGATCTCGTGCCAGCCGGCGCCGATCCCACAATCGACGCGGCCTCCGGAGAGATGGTCGATCGTGGTGAGCGACTTCGCGTGGAGCCCCGGGTTGCGGTAGGCGACGCAGTAGACGAGGGCGCCCAACCGGACGCGCCTCGTCTCCACGGCCGCGGCCGTCAGCGTCGAGATCGCCTCGAAGCAGTCGAGGTCGCCGCCGCGGGGCGGCGACTCCTGGAAGTGGTCGGAGACCGAGAACCAGTCGAAGCCGCGCTGGTCCGC
>DATFVL010000231.1 GCA_035260325.1 Candidatus Methylomirabilota bacterium
GGCGCACGCAGTCCTGTTTGCCGCACTCGCCCTCGCCTGCGGGCTCCTCGCGACGAGCGAGGGCGCACGCTTCATGCAGACGATCCTCGGCGCGACCGACGTCGCCGCGCGGAAGAGCGCCGTCGCGGGGGAGGCGGCGCCGCTGCCGCCGTTCACAGCGTTCCGCCCGCTCTGCATCGCCACGGCGCTCGCGTTTGGGGTCGGAGCGCTCGCGCTCGTGGGATTCGCCGTCGTCAGTGCGGGCCGCTATGTGCGGCGCGCCGCGCCGTTCATCGTCGTGGTCACGATGTTCCTCGTGTTGCCGTCGGTCGCCGCGGGGCTCTCTCTCGTCGCCTCTCACCGCGCGGTGCGCGGCATCGCGCTCGAGCTGGCCCGCCTCGCGGGACCCGATGACGTCGTCGTCCACGAAGGGCCGATCGAGAACTCGGGCGCGCTCGAGTGGTACTCGGGCGTGCGGCCCGTCATCGTGGACGGCCGGCGGAGCGTCCTCGCGTTCGGCGCGCTCCGCGCCGAGGCGCGCGAGCGGTTCTGGGACGGCGAGCAGCTCAGGGACGCGTGGCTCGGCGGGCGGCGGGTCTGGGTGGTGAGCGTGCGCGCTCCCGAACGGAGCGCGGTCGCGAGGTTTCCGGGCGCGCGGCTCGTGACCGCGTCGGGGGGCCGCTGGCTCTGGACGAACGGCGCGCGGGCGCTAGCGCGGGCCGGGGGCGTCGAGCAGGTCGGCGACCGTCGTCAGCTCGTAGCGCGCGGCCGCTAGCCCGTCGATCATCGCCGGGAGGGCGGCGACGAGCCGCTCGGGCGCGGCCGGCGTGCCCTCGGCGTCGTGCAGATCCACGATCGCTCCCGGATGGGCGCGCTCGAGGACGTGGTTCACCTGCGCCTCCGGCGCCACCGGCCGGAGGCCCTCGGGCTGGATGGACCACAGCACGAGACGCTCGCCGTGGCGTCGGAGCGCGCCGAAGAGCGACGCGTTCAGCATCCCCCAGGGCGGGCGGAAGTGGCGTGGCGCGTTGCCGGCGAGGTCGCCGAGGAGCTCGTGGGTGCGCGCCACCTCGCGCTCGGTCGCGCCCGGGCCGAGAAACCAGAGGCTCCGGTGGGACCAGGCGTGGCTCGCCACCTCGTGGCCCTCGGCGGCGATGCGCCGGACGGTGTCCGGCGCGCGCGCGGCGCGCTCGCCGACGAGGAAGAACGACGCGCGCACGCGCTTCTCCGCGAGGACGTCGAGCACGCGCGGCGTCCAGTCGGGGTCGGGGCCGTCGTCGAACGTGAGCGCCATCTTACGGTACGCGGGCGAGCCGCGCCGGGCGGACGCGGGCGTCAGCAGGTGGGCGCCCCAGGCGTAGGCCGCCCACGCGCCTGCGCCGACGAGTGCGAGCCGGGCGAGCATCATGGGCCCTATGCTACCTTCTCGAGACGCCGTACGAAGCGGCGTCTTGACGCAGGAGACGGCAGACATGATGCGTTCTGGCTTCTTCTTCCGACCTCTCGCATTCGGGTTCTTCATGCTCTTCGCCGGATGTTACGGCGCTTACCAAGTACGGCCCGACGACCCGGTCGGCGCCGGCACCCTCAAGCCCACTGTGGAAGACAAGGACATCGGCCTCGTCGGGATCGCGGATGGATTCAATCTCACGGCCTATCAGGTCGTTCTGGTGGACAGCTTCCCGGTGACCGATCCCGCCATCAAAGACGAGGGTGACCGTAGATTCGCCGCCTCCATGACGGCGTTCCTCCAGTCGGAGCTCGTGCGGCGGCTCCGCGAGAGCGGGCTCTTCGTTCGAGTCGTGAACCTCACCGAGACGGAGTGGCGGCCGGGCGCCGAGAGAGCGTTGAGGCTCCAGGGCAAGATCACTCGGCTCGGCGAGGGCTCGCAGGCGGCGCGAGCCTTCTTCGGCGCCTACGGCGCCGGGAAGGCGAGGGCCCAGGCTGAGACGACGTTCCTGGACGTGCAGACAAGTCGGCCCGTCATGGTGACGGCGGACCGTCGTGTCGCCCAGATGGGCTTCTTCGGCGGCGATAGCAGGGACCACCTGAGGGAGTCCTTCGACGACATGGCGCGCGACCTCGCGAAGTTCCTGGTCCGGCTGAGCAAGGGTGAGGCGCCCAAGAAGGACTGAGCGTCCCGAAGGAAGCAGCGCCGGCATGACGAGAATCTTCGGGCGTACTGGACTGCCGGTCGCGATTCTCATTCTTCTTGCCGCGGTCGGCTCGGCCTGGGCCGCCGATCTGCGGGTGGCGGTCGTCTCGCTGTCGTCGCCGGTGGCTCCCTCCGGTGACGCGACACTCGAGGTTCAGACCACTCCCGGGGCGGCGTGCCGGATCGCCGTCCACTACAAGTCTGGCCCCTCACGCGCGAGGGGACTCGTCCCGAAGACGGCCGATGG
>DATFVL010000232.1 GCA_035260325.1 Candidatus Methylomirabilota bacterium
CGGAGCCCGTGGCGTTCAGCTTGGTCACGAAGGCATCGAGGCCCCCGCCATACGATGTCTGGAAGGCGCCCGGCGTTCTCGGGAAGTCGTCGGAGGCCGTCCGCCCCGTCACGTAGGCGTTGCCTGCGGTGTCGAGGACGATGCCGTTGGCGACGTCGTCGCCCTTGCCGCCCAGGTAGGTCGAGTAGAGGAGCGCTGAGCCGGTAGCATTGACCTTCGTCACGAAGGCGTCAGCGTGATGACTGATGCCGTCGAAATCACAGGCGCCGTCCGTGCCGCAGGTCGTATCGAGGGCGCCGGAGGTGGTGGGGAAATTGGTCGAATCTGTCTGCCCTGCCACGTGCGCGTTACCAGCGAAGTCTACGGCGATGCCGTTCCCGACGTCATCGCCGCTACCACCGAGGAAGGTGGAGTAGACGAGCGCCGAGCCGTCGCGATTCAGCTTCGCCACGAAGGCGTCGGTGCCGCCAGCCAGGCTCGGTTGGACGGTGATCGGGAAGCACCCCATCGGCCCTGGGGCACCCCCCGACGGCGGCGCTGCCGTGACGCAGGGGGCGACGGGGAAGTTGTTGGACGCCGTCCGTCCGGTCACGTAGGCATTGCCGGCGGCATCGACGGCGATGGCGAGGCCTTCATCGTTCCCGGTGCCGCCGAGGTAGGTGGAATAGACGAGCCCGGAGCCGTCAGGCCTGAGCTTCGTCACGAAGACATCGGACGCGCCGGCGTTTCTCCGCTGGAAGGGACACAGGAACCGAAACAGGCCGCAGAGGAACCTGGGGAACGTGGGAGCAGTCGGAAAGGTGGCCGAAGTGGTAGATCCGGTCACGTAGACATGACCGGCGGCGTCCACGGCGATGCCGTGGCCAATGTCATTGCCGAGGCTGCCGAGGAAGGTAGAGTAGGTCAACACCGGATCAACGATAAGCGGCCGGCTCCTGTCATAGGCGGCGAGGCGAATACCGACTCGACCCTCATCCGTGAGCATGTAACCGCCCGCGACCTCGCGTCGAACGGCGTCCACCTCCTGATAGACGACCGGCCTGTGCAGACGAAGCTCTCCGCCCCCCGCACGCAGGATGAGATCGCCCCGAGCGTCGAGTTCGAGCCCGTCGGCGCCGTCGAAGGCGAGCTCGATCCTCGTGGGGTCCCCTCCGGGAGCGACGACGAAGTCGTACTCCAGTCGCTCCTGATTGCCGTAATAGACGAGGTCGATGCCGGGATAGACGTCCCGGTGCCGGACCCTGCCATAGTGCGGAACCCCGGTCCGCCATTTCCTGGGGTCGTTACCGATGAAGTAGTTGCTCTTGCCCGGGAGGAGATCGAGTCCTCCGAGCTCGGGCGTGGACGTGGCGCCGACGAGCCGCATCCTGACGGCCGTCGTCGATCGACCAGCGCCCCGTCCTTGCTGGAAGACCAGCACGGCCTCGCCCGGAGTCAGGAGGAGGGTGTAGCCCGGACCCCGTGCAAGGTACTTCACTTGAGGATCGGTCTGCCCGAGGTTCGGTTCAAAGCTCAGCGGTGTGCCGCCCGCTGACGCTCGAGCCGCGGAGTATGCAGGCTCGAGTCCCAGGGCGGATAGCAGCAGGAACAGCAGGATGAGGAAGAATCTTGCTTTCATCGCGTGTCCGCCAGGCAGACGTGGCACCCCGACGGTCCTGCGGGCTTGACTCGACACCTTGGTTATCGGGACTGCCATACCTGAGCTCAAACAGCTCGATCTCTTCGGCGAAAGGTTCTGCCCCTCCGCGACCACAATCGTGAGGCGGCCGGCGGCCAGAACGCGGGCCGAGCAGATCTTGGTCCGGACACCAGCCTCCCGATTTCGCCAACAGTCAGGAGCAGCACTGTAACCGAAAGGTTATTGCCTGTCGACCGGTGCGCTCTACAAGACGCTCCGGGTCACTCCGGCGATGGAAGCGGGGCTTTCGGATCACGTCTGGTCGCTGGAAGAGATCGCGCGGCTAGCAAACTGACAAGCACGAAGCGATAGTAAGCACATGGAGTGCCCCTGGCCAGAGCCCTTGAGCGCGCGGTGCCTGTCACTCATGAATAATCCGGGCCCTAGTCCTCGTCGGCCCAGGCGGCGGTGAGGCGGCGGGCCAGCCCGCGGTGGCCCGCGAAGAAGTAGCCGAGCATCCCCGCGGCGGCCAGGAGGTTGCCGACGAAGACCGTCCAGCCCGCCAGCTCGTCCAGCACCCACTTGGCCAGGATGACGATCACGCCGAAGAAGAATACCTCGAACGCGGTGAAGAAGATGACGAGCGCGAAGATGAACAGCGGCTGGCGCTCCGCGCCCGCGATCAGCAGGGCGCCGACGATCCCGAAGGCGATGAACGCCAGGCCGTGGACGACGGTGTAGCCGAGCACCGCGGGCATCGCCGCGGTCTGGCGGAGCAGCGCGGCACCGAGGAGCCGCGGCGTCCGGAGCGGCTCGCCCTGGATCGCGTCGATCGCGAGGAACCAGAGCGCGACGACGGCCGCGCCGATGAGCCCCGCGACGATGCCCTCGCGCAGGACGCCGCCCCACGCGCCGACGAGCGAGTGGGGCAGCGCGCGATGGGCGCGGAAGAGGTACCAGAGCATCGCCACCGAGGCGAGCAGGTTGCCGATGAGGATCGACCACCACACGAGGGCGCCGAGCACGGACTTGCCCAGGGCGCCGACGACGCCGAAGAAGAACACCTCGAAGCAGGCGAAGAGGATCACGAAGCCGACGAACAGCGCCGGCTCGCGCTCGCTCACCGCCATGAGACTCGCCGCGACGACGCCGAACGCGATGAATGCCAGGCCGTGGACGACCGTGTAGCCGAGCACGTGCCCCACGGTGATCCGGAGCCCGCTCGGGTCGGTGACGCCCTCGAAGACCGCCGCGCCGAGGAGCCCCGGCGTCAGCAGGGGGCGGCCGCGCGCCAGATCGAACAGGAGGAACCACACCGCGACGACCGTCGCCCCGATCAAGCCGGCGACGATGCCCTCACGCAGGACCGAGCGCTGGACGGGCGCCATGACGGTCGGCGGCCATTGTATCAGGGGTCGCGCGCGAGCCTCAGGCCGTAGTCGGAGTAGCGGAGGCGCGGCGGGAGCGAGGAGCGGTGGGCGACGGGGCTCCACGGATCGGCGTGGCGCCAGGCGCCGCCGCGGCTCGCGCGGCGCTCGCCCGCGGCCGGGCCGCGCGGGTTCGTCGCCGGCGAGCGCCCGTAGTAGCCCTCGTCGAACCAGTCGGCGCACCATTCGTGGCAGACGCCGGCGAGGTCGGTGAGGCCGAGCGGGTTCCCGGGCGTCGCGGGGACGCGCGGCGGCCGGTCAAAGGCGCCGGCCGGCTTCGCGTCGCCCCAGGGATACCGGGCGCCGGCGAGGCCGCCGCGCGCCGCCTTCTCCCACTCCGCCTCCGTCGGCAGCCGCCCTGCCGCCCACAAGGCGAACGCCGCCGCCTCGTCCCACGCGAGGCCGACCACGGGCTGGAGGGGATCCGCGAACGCGGCGTCCTCCCAGAAGGGCGGCGGCGGCGCGCCCGTGGCCGCGAGGTAGGGCGCGTAGTCGGTGTTCGTCACGGGCGTCGTCGCGATCAGGAACTCGTCGAGCCACACTTCGTGGACGGGACGCTCCGAGGGGTGGCCCACCTCCCAGCCCATGCGGAATGCGCCGGCCGGCACGGTGACGAAGCGCATCGCCGTATAATAGTGGCCTTCGAAAGGGGAATCCCATGAACGTCGCGTCCCGGATGCTGCGCCTCGGCACGGAGTCGGCCTTCGAAGTCCTCGCGCGCGCGAAGGCTCTCGAGCGCGCGGGGCGGCAGATCGTCCACCTCGAGATCGGCGAGCCCGACTTCGACACGCCGGCGCACATCAAGGAGGCCGCCAAGCAGGCGCTCGATGCCGGCGCCACGCACTACGGCCCGTCGGCGGGATTGCCCGAGCTGCGCGAGGCGATCGCCAAGCACGTGGGCGAGACGCGCGGCGTGCCCGTGGCGCCCGAGGAGGTCGTCGTCACGCCGGGCGCCAAGCCGATCATGTTCTTCACGATCCTGGCGCTCGCGGGCGAGGGGGCCGAGGTGATCTACCCGAACCCGGGCTTCCCGATCTACGAGTCCGTGATCAACTTCGTCGGCGCCGTGCCCGTGCCGATCCCGCTGCGCGAGGAGAGCGGGTTTGGCTTCGATCTGGAGCTCTTCCAGCGGAGGATCTCGCCGCGGACGCGGCTCATCATCGTCAACTCTCCGGAGAACCCGACCGGCGGCGTGCTCGACCGCGGCCAGCTCGAGGTCGTCGCGCGGGTCGCCGCGGAGCGCCAGATCCCGGTGCTCGCCGACGAGATCTACCGCCAGTTCCTCTACGAGGGCGAGTTCACGTCGATCATGGGCTTTCCCGGGATGCGCGAGCTGACGGTGCTGCTCGACGGCTTCTCCAAGTCCTACGCGATGACGGGCTGGCGGCTCGGGTACGGCGTCATGCCCGCCCATCTCGCCGAGCACGTGACGCGCCTCATGGTGAACTCCGCGTCCTGCACGGCCTCGTTCGTCCAGCTCGCGGGGATCGCCGCGCTCCAGGGCGACCAGACGCCGGTCGCGCGCATGGTCGCCGAGTTCAAGCGGCGGCGCGATCTCATCGTCGAGGGCCTGGCCCGGCTTCCCGGGGTCCGCTGCGCGCGGCCCCGCGGCGCCTTCTACGTCTTCCCCAACATCACGGGCACGGGCCGGCCGTCGGCCGAGGTCGCCGAGCGGCTTCTCAACGAGGCCGGCGTCGCCGTCCTCGCCGGCACGGCCTTCGGCGCGCACGGCGAGGGCTACCTGCGGCTCTCGTACGCGAACTCGGAGGCGAACCTCCGGCTCGCCCTCGAGCGCATGCGCCCGGTGTTCGAAAGCTTCGCCAAGCGCTGAATACAGTCGCAGACGTCGTCGTCGACGGTCTCAAGCGGGCGGGCACACCGCGGCTCTTCGGCGTGCCGGGCGTCGGCGCCAACGCCCGCCTCCTCGACGCCGCGCGCGCCCACGACCTCCCGTTCGTCCTCGCCTACGGCGATGCCGCGGCGTGCGTCATGGCCGCCGTGACGGGCGACCTCGTCGGCGCGCCGGGCGTCGCGCTCGCCGGCCCCGGACCGGGCGTCGCGGCGGCGGTCACGGGCGTCGCGCACGCGGCGCTCGACCGCTCGCCGATGATCCTCCTGACCGACCGCCACCCGGGAACGCTGCTCGCGTGCAAGGCGAGCCTCCGGCTCGAGGCGCCGTCGGCCGGCCACTGGATCGCCCACGCGGCGCGGCTCGCGCTGACGCCGCCGCGCGGTCCCGTGCACCTCGACCTGCCGGCCGGCGTGGCCGGCGCTCCCGCGGTCCCCGTGGCCGCCGCGTGGCGTCCCGAGCCTCCGCCGCCGCCCGCGCCCGAGGCTCTCGACGCCGCCGCGACGCTCCTCGCCCGGGCGTCGCGTCCCGTGCTCGTCGTCGGGCTCGGCGGCCGCGGGGCCGAGGCCGCGCCGTGGCTCACCGCCTTCGCCGAGGCCTTACCGGCGCCGGTGCTCGCGACGCGGAAGGGGAAGGGCGCGGTCCCCGACCCGCATCCGCTGAGGCTCGGCGTGCTGCCGGGGGGCGCCGTCGAGGAGGACCTCCTCGCGCGCGCCGACCTCGTCGTGGCGCTGGGCCTCGACGCCGTCGAGGCGTCGCCGGACTCGTGGCCGGGAGACAGCGCGCTGCTACACATCGCGCCATTCCCCGCGCCGGGCGGCCTGCGCCGGCCCGTGACGGAAGTCGCGGGCGACGTCGCGCTGATCCTCGAGGAGCTCGCGCCGCGGCTGCGCGGCGGCGTGCGCGCCGACTGGGACGTGGCCGCGCTCGACCGCCTGAAGCGCGAGCTCCGCGCGCCTGGCGTCGCGACGGGCCGCCTGACGCGCCGGCGCGTCGTGGCCATCGCGCGCGAGGCGCTCCCGGCCGGAACGCTCGCCGCCGTGGATCCGGGCCCTCACGCCGGGGACGTGGCGGCGGGATGGGACGCGATCGGGCCCGGGGAGTTCCTCGTCTCGGACGGCTCGGCGACGACGGGCTTCGCGCTGCCCGCGGCGATCGCGGCCCACCTCGCCCGCCCGGACCGGCGCGTCGTCTGCTTCACCGCGGCGGCCGGCCTCGTCGCCGCCGCCTCGGAGCTCGAGACCGCGACGCGGCTCCGCGTGCCCGTGATCGTCGTCGCCTTCGGCGAGAGCGGGACGGGCGCGCCCGAGCTCCAGCGGCTCACGCGGAGCTTCGGCGTGCCGGCGTTCGCCGCGGACGGCGAGGAGCGCTTCGCGGAGGCGCTCGAGCGGGCGCTCGCCGCGGGCGGGCCCGCGGTGGTCGCGGTCTGGGCCTGACGGGCGCGCCGCGCGGCTAGCGCGCGACGATCGCGGGGTCCACGCGCAGGATGACGTAGCCGCCGACCGCCCCCGCGCCGAAGCCCGGCGCGAAGATCCGCATGGGCCGGTCGATCACGCCCTCCCGGACGGCGTCGTGGATCGCGATGGGGATGGACGCCGACGAGGTGTTGCCCACCTTCTCGATGTTGAAGTAGAGCCGTTCGGGCGGCACGCCCGCCGCCCGCGCGAATTGCACGACCATCGTCTTGTTGGCCTGGTGCGGGACCACGAGGTCGATCGTGTCGAGGAGCGCGCCGGGCGCGCCGTCGGCGCGGGGGAGCGCCTGGAGCTCGCCGATCATCTGCGCGAGGTAGCGCCGCACCAGCGCCTTCACCTCGGGGCCGTAGACCGTGATGTTGTTGTCGAACTCGGGGTTGGGCCAGATGATCGAGTCGACCTCGCTCATCGGCCCGCTCGCGTACGTCTGGTACCACTCGACGTCGGGCGGGGCGCCGGCGGGCGCCGGGCCCACCACGAGGGCCGCGGCGCCGTCGCCGAAGATCATCCGCGAGGTCCGGACCGTGCCGATCTTGTCCGAGAACTTCTCGCCGCAGACGAGCAGCACGGGACGCTCGACCTCCTGGAGGAGCCGCACCGCCTCCGAAAGCCCGTACGGGAGCCCCGCGCACGCCGCGACCATGTCGCACGAGGCGTGGGTCTGGAGCATGCCGAGCTGGCCGGACAGCCAGGTCGCGAGCGACGGCATCATCTTGGTCGACGTGCACGAGCAGAAGAGCACCGCGCCGATCTCCTCGGGCCGGCGACCCGACTTCTCGAGCGCCCGCTGCGCGGCCAGGAGGGCGATGTGATCGAGGTCGAGCTCCGTGTAGAGCCGCTCGACGATGCCCGTCTTCTCCTCGATCTCCTTCGCCGTCATCGGCGACCAGCAGTAGGCGGAGTTGCGGATGAGGTCGTCGTTGGTGCAGACGAGCTCGCCCTTGTAGACGGCGAGCGCCTCCAGGCGCGGCATGACGCCGAAGCGCGCCCGCACGTCCACGGGCGGGTAGGGGCGCGTGGGCTCGCGCGACGGCAGCGGCGCGGGCCGGCGCGGGCGCGCGCGGCGGCCGTCCTTCACGCGACGGATGAACTGCAGCACCTCGTCGCCGCGCGGGTAGAAGACGACGACGAAGTCGTCGTCGTGGAGCTTGCCGACCTCGATCACCCGCGTCTTGGCGCGGTCCCAGCGGTACTGGTTGTGGAGCACCATCGCCTGGCGCATGAGCGCCTCGAGCTCGGGCACCCGGTGCGTGTACTCGATGATGTCGTCGTGGCCGTACCCCGGAAAGTCGGGGTCGTGCGCGAGCAGGTGATAGGTGAGGTTCGTGGGCCGCGCCAGGATCTCGGCGACCGTCGGCTTGATCGCCGGCAGCTCGGCGCCGGCGCCCTTCTTGTGGCGGAACACGTCGAGCAGGATGCGCGAGATCTTGTCCTCGGTGCCCTCGTCCCACGCCGGCGGCAGCGCCCGGTAGCCCGCCTCGATGGCGTTCGTCAGCTCCTCGCCGTCCCAGGGCTTGAAGATCGGCAGGAAGAGGTCGTCGCGCCCGCGCGGGACGTCGCGCCAGCGCATCGGGCGCTTCTCGTACATCGTCATCGCGTAGCGGTTGACCCAGAAGAGGTTCAGCGCGAGGTCGCGCAGGAGGTCGTAGCGCCCGTCGTAGGCACGCGCGTCCACGCGTGTGACGATGTCGGTCTCCGTGGGCGCCTTCTCCTCGAAGTCGCGGCGGATGACCGCCTTGAACTGGTCCAGCGTCTCGAAGACGGAGAAGTCGAGCGCCGGAAAGAAATTCGACGGGAACACGATGCGCCCGTAGCGGTTGACGACGAAGGGTTTCATGGTCCGCCGTATGACCTTACGACTGTCGCGGGCCTAGGGCAAGTCGACCAGGCAGATGCGGATCTTGCCTTCCTGCGCGAGCAGCGAGAGCAGCGACGCGGCCGCGTCGGCCGAGATCCCCAGGCGCTGGCCCACCTGGGCCGGCGCGACGGGACCGCGGCCCCGCACCGATTCGAGGATCTCGTCCTCGAGGTCGTCCCACCAGTCGTCCACGGCACGCGGCTCGTCCATCCCGCGAGGAGCTCGAGCAACGACCGTGCCGGATTCCCGCACGCGCGATTTCAGGGGGATCGCGCGCGGGGCGCGCCTGGTCGTGCCCTCCGCGCGTGCAGGACGGCCCTCGGCCGCCCACGATTTCGGCACGCGGGTATAATGACGTCATGGCGATCCTGAACGAGCGAGACCGCGCGGCCGTCCGCAAGGAGTTCGAGAAGCTCGCCGGTCCCGTGAAGCTCGTCGTCTTCTCGCAGGAGCTGCTCGCCGGCGACCTCTGCCGGCAGAACGAGCAGCTCGTGCGCGAGGTGGCCGAGCTGTCCGACACGATCACCGTCGAGGTCCTGAATCCCGCCATCGACCGCGAGCGCGCCGAGGCCTACCGCGTGGACCAGGTGCCCGCGATCGTGGTCGAAGGCGCGCGCGACTACGGCATCCGCTTCTACGGGATCCCGTCGGGGTACGAGTTCAGCAACCTGATCGACTCGATCATCGTCGCGTCCACCGGAGAGCCCGCGCTCAGCGAGGAGACGAAGGCCTCGCTCCGGGGGCTGGCCGACGACGTGGACATCAAGGTCTTCTCGACGCCCACCTGACCCTACTGCCCCCGGGCCGTGCGCCTGGCTCAGCACATGGCGGTCGCCTCCGAGCGGGTCCGCGCGACGGCGATCGAGGCCACCGAGTTCCCCGAGCTGGCGCGCGCCTACCAGGTGATGGGCGTGCCCAAGGTCGTCATCAACGACCGCGTCCAGTTCGAGGGGGCCGTGCCGGAGAAGGATTTCCTCGGCGCGGTGCTCCAGGCGGTGAGCCCCTCCTGACGGCGCTCGACACGAACCGCGCGCTCGAGACCCTGCGCCAGCTTGCCAAAGCGCGCTAGCAGGCCTCGACGGCGCGCCGCGGCCGCGTCAACCCCCAGAAGCTACGGGTCTCCGAGGGCCGGCTCTCGCCCCCGCGCCGCCAGGCCGCTGGTGTTTGCGTACGGAACGCTGATGCGGGGGTATGCGCTGCATCCGGTGCTCGCGCGGGGCGCGGCGTTCGTCGGCGAGGGCCGCGTGAGCGGCCGGCTCCTCGACCTCGGCCGGTATCCCGGCCTCGTCGCCGGCGACGGGCGCGTCACGGGCGAGGTGTATCGTCTGGACGGGCCCGAACTTCTCCCGGTGCTCGACCGCGAGGAGGGTTACAATTTCGAGCGTCGCCCGACGACCGTCACGCTCGCGCGCGGGCGGCGCGCGCCCGCGTGGGCGTTCTGGTACCGAGGGCCGCAGGAGCGCGCCGTCCACGTCCCGCACGGCGATTACCGCCGGGCCCGCCCGCCCGGCACCCGGGCGTGACCTTGGGGAGGAAGCAATGGCGCTGACCGCTGCCGAGCTCGTGAAGGCCGACCAGGAGCACCTGATCCACCCGCTCCACCATCCGTCCGAGAACGCCGAGCCGGTCATCTACGTCCGCGGCCGCGGCGCGACGGTCTGGGACATCGGCGGCCACGAGTACGTCGACGGGCTCGCGGGGCTCTGGAACGTCAACGTCGGGCACGGGCGCGCCGAGCTCGCGGAAGCCGCGGCGCAGCAGATGAAGGAGCTCGCGTACTTCACCGCGTACGTCGGCTCGTCCAACATCCCGGCGATCACGCTCGCGAACCGCCTGATGGAGATCACCTACGACAACATGCAGGCGGTCTTCTTCTGCTCGGGCGGGGCCGAGGCGAACGAGTCGGCGTTCAAGACGGCGCGCTTCTACTGGAAGGCGACGGGGAAGCCCGGCAAGGTCAAGGTCATCGCGCGTCAGAACGCCTACCACGGCGTGACGCTGCAGACGATGAGCGCGACGGGCATGGGCGCCTACTGGAAGATGTTCGAGCCGCGCGTGCCGGGGTTCGTCCACATCCAGACCTGCTACCCGTACCGGCAGCAGGGACTCAAGCCGGGCGAGACGCCGGGCCAGGCCGCGGCGCGCGAGCTCGAGGAGGCGATCCTGCGCGAGGAGCCCGACACGGTCGCCGCGTTCATCGGCGAGCCGATCCACGGCGGCGGCGGCGTGCTCTACCCGACCGACGACTACTGGCCGCGCGTGCGCGAGATCTGCACGCGCCACGAGGTCCTCCTCATCGCCGACGAGGTCATCACGGGCTTCTGCCGCACGGGCCGGTGGTTCGCGCTCGCGCACTGGAACGTCAAGCCGGACATCCTCTCGTTCGCCAAGGGCGTCACGTCGGGCTACCTCCCGCTCGGCGGGATCATGGTGACGAAGGCGATCAAGGACGCGATGGACTCCGTCAAGCCCGAGGAGCGCTGGATGCACGCCTACACGTACTCGGCGCACCCGACGTGCTGCGCCGTCGCGGTGAAGAACCTCGAGATCATGACGCGCGAGCGCCTCTGGGAGAACTCGGCGAAGATGGGCGAGCGTCTCCACGCCGGGCTCAAGGCAGCGTTCGGCGACCACCCGAATGCGGGCGATATCCGAGGCGGTAAGGGGCTGCTCGCGGCGGTCGAGCTGGTCGAGGACCGCGCGACGAAGAGGAACTTCGCGGGCGACCGCAAGGTGGGGCAGCGGATCCAGCAGGAGATGATGAAGCGCGGCGTCGTCACGCGCGTGCGCGCGGTCGCGGGGCCGCACCCGGCCACGGGAGACTCGATCTACTTCGCCCCGCCGCTCGTCGTGACCGAGGCCGAGGTCGACCGGCTGGTCGGGGCCGCGCGCGACGCCACGAAGGCCGTGCTGGGCGCGTAGGCCGCGGCCCGCGTGAGGCTCATCACCGCCCACCGGATCCTCATCGCCGCGGGCATCGCGTTCTTCCTCTTCTACGCGGCCTTCCAGCTCCGGCTCTGGGCGCGCTCGGGCGACCCGGCGTCGCTGGCGCAGGTGGTCGTGGCGGCCGCGGTCGCCGTCGGGCTCGTCCTCTACTACCGGACGCTCAGGAGATGGGGACGGTAGTGCGAGCCGCAGCACGGCCCGGGGCTGGGGCCCGGCGTGCGCGGCGAGCGGTCAGATGGCTCGAAAATCAATCGACACGGCGACGCTGATCTACGACGGCGAGTGCGCCATGTGCCGCGCGAGCGCGCTCTGGGTGATGCGGCTCGCGCTCTCGCGCGGCGCGCTCGAGATCCTGCCCTGCCGCTCCGAGCCCCGCCGCGCGCGCTTTCCCCAGGTCTCAGACGCCGCGTGTATGGAGGCGATGCAGCTCGCGCTCCCCGACGGGCGCGTGCTCGCGGGCGCCGACGCCGTGCCCGCGCTGCTGCGGCGCATCCGCGGCCTCGGCTGGCTCGCGACGCTCTTCGCGCTGCCCGGCGCGCGGCCGGTCGCGCGCCGGTTCTACGCGTGGGTCGCGCGGAACCGCATGCGCCTTTCCTGTCGCCGCTGAGCCTCCGGCTGCCGCTCAAATCGGCAGCGCGGGCGCGTCCTGCCGCGGAACCGTGCATCGCGCGGGTGCCTACGCGCGAAGCAGTCTCGCGCTAACTCCCCGTCCAACCTGACGCCTCGTCATCGAGCCGCGCGCTGGCACGCGCGCTGCATTCTCCGACCCCGGCGCGCGTCCACGACGGGACGCACGCTCACGCAAGCGACGGCGCTTGTGCCCGTGACCCGGGCACGGCGCCGTTTCTGCTTTGGAGGGTGTGTGAACAAGATCGAGCAGATCAAGGCGGAGAAGGACGGCCTCGACGTCGCCGAGGAAATCCCCCGCTACGCGCAGCTCGGCCCCGACGCGATCACCGAGGGCGACATCGAGCGGCTGAAGTGGTGGGGGATCTTCCTCCGGCGCCACACGCCCGGCCACTTCATGATGCGCATCCGCATCCCGAACGGCATCACGAGCGCGGCGCAGCTCCGCGCGATCGGCGAGATCACCGGGCGCCATGGGCGAGGGTTCGCCGACATCACGACGCGCCAGCAGATCCAGCTCCGCTGGATCCGGATCGGCGACGTTCCGGCGATCCTCGACCGGCTGCGCGGGGTCGGCCTCGTGACGCTCCAGACCGGGATGGACAACATCCGCAACATCGTCGGCTGCCCCGTCGCCGGGCTCACTCCGAACGAGCTGTTCGACGCCGCGCCCGTGGCCCGCGCGTTCACCGACGCCTTCGTCGGCAACAAGGCGTTCACGAACCTCCCGCGCAAGTTCAACGTCACGATCACCGGCTGCAAGGAGAACTGCACGCACGCCGAGACGCAGGACATCGCGCTCGTCCCGGCGCTCCGGTCCCTGGGCGGCGAGCCGGTCGCCGGCTTCAACGTGCTCGTCGGCGGCAAGAACGGCTCGGGCGGATACCGCGTCGCCACGCCGCTCGACGCCTTCGTCCGCCCCGACGAGGCCGTGGAGCTGTGCAGCGCCATCGTGCTCATCTTCCGGGACCACGGCTCGCGGGACGCCCGGAACAAGATCCGGCTCGCGTTCCTCCTCGAAGAGTGGGGCGCCGCGACGTTCCGCGACGTGCTGGAGACGCGGCTCGGACAGCCGCTCGAGCGCGCCGGGACGGACGCGCGCCTGCCCAAGGCCACGGACCATGTGGGCGTCTTCCGCCAGAAGCAGGCCACGCTGAGCTACGTCGGGCTCAGCGTTCCGGTCGGTCGCATCACCGAGGACCAGCTCGTCGAGGTCGGGCGGCTCGCCGAGTGCTACGGCACCGGCGAGGCGCGGCTCACCGCGGATCAGAACGTGATCGTTCCCAACGTGCCGGACGTGAAGCTCGGCGACCTGACGGCCGAGCCGCTCCTGAAGGTGCTCCGCTACGACCCGTCCGAGATCATGCGCGGCCTCGTGAGCTGCACCGGCATCGAGTTCTGCAACCTGGCGGTCATCGAGACGAAGGCGCGGGCGCTCCAGGTCGCGCGCGCCCTCGAGGCGAAGGTGCACCACGGGAAGCCGATCAGGATCCACTGGTCCGGCTGCCCCGCGGGCTGCGGCAACCACACGGTCGCCGACATCGGGCTCCTCGGGACCAAGGCGAAGGTGAACGGTGAGACCGTGGACGCGGTCGACGTGTTCGTCGGCGGCTCCTCGGGACCGAACGCGAACCAGGGCGTGAGGCTCCTGGAGAGCGTGCCATGCGACACGCTTCCGCGCGTGCTCGAGGGGCTCGTCCGCCATCTCGATCCCGAGAAAGTGCGTCGCCAGCTCCGCGCGCTCGCGCCGCCGCCAGCCGCGCCGGCCGGCGCGACGAAGGACGGCGCGATCGCGGGCCCCGTGGTCCGCGCCGAGGAGCTGGTCGAGGGCGCCGGCCGGCTCCTCGTGGCGAACGGGCTCGAGGTCGCCGTGTTCCGCCTCCAGGACCGGCTCTACGCGATCCAGAACCGGTGCCCCCACGAGGGCGGCCCCCTCGCGAGCGGCACGCTCGAAGGGGACGAGGTGACCTGTCCGCTGCACGGGTACCGCTTCAACGTCAAGACCGGCGCGTGCACGACGGACCCCGCCCTCCGCGCGAAGACGTACGCGCTCGTGCCGTGCGCCGGCGGGCTCACGGTCGACACACCGCAGGATCCAACCCGTCACCCCGCGTGAGACTGGAGGTCTCGAGCGTATGGCTTACGTGAAGCCCGATGCGGTGGTGGAGCAGATGGTCCAGGCCGGCGTGAACAAGAGCCGGCTGCCCGTGCGCGATCTCCTCGTGCGCGGCTTCCTGTCCGGCGCGCTCCTCGGATTCGCGACGACGCTGGCGTTCACCGCGTCGCTCCAGACGCGCGTGGGCCTCGTCGGCGCCCTCGTCTTCCCGGTCGGCTTCGTCATGATCGTGCTGCTCGGCCTCGAGCTCGTGACGGGCAACTTCGCGCTCGTGCCCCTGGCCGTGCGCGAGGGACGCGTGAGCCTCGGCGCGCTCCTCGCCAACTGGTCGTGGGTGTTCCTCGGCAACCTGATCGGCAGCGTGTTCTACGCGCTGCTCTTCACCGCGACGCTCCCGGCCGATTCCGAGATGGCGCGCCAGCTCATGACCGTCGCCGAGGCGAAGACCCTCGGCTACGAGCGGCTCGCTGGCCGTGGCCTGGCGATGGCCGTCGGCAAGGCGGTGCTCTGCAACTGGATGGTCACGCTCGGCGTGGTCATGGCGCTCACGTCGCAGTCCACGAGCGGGAAGATCGTCGCGATGTGGCTGCCGATCATGACCTTCTTCGCCCAGGGCTTCGAGCACTCCGTCGTCAACATGTTCGTGATCCCCGCGGGAATGCTCCTCGGCGCGCGCGTCGGGCTCGGCGACTGGTGGCTCTGGAATCAGATCCCGGTCACCCTGGGCAACGTCTTCGGCGGCCTCGTCTTCACCGGACTCGCGCTCCACGCGACGCACGGCAGGGCGCTCGCGCGCGAGACGCCGCGTCCGACGGCGGTCGCGCTCGGTGGCGAGATGCATGGAGCGCTCGCCAATCGCCCCTGACCGCCGGCCGCCCCGGGTCTCGTTCGTCGGCGCCGGACCCGGCGACCCCGAGCTGATCACCGTGAAGGGGCTCCGCCGGCTCCGCGAGGCCGAGGTCGTGCTCCACGACCGGCTCGTGCCGATGGAGCTCCTCGGCGAGGCGCGGGCCGGCGCGACGATCGTGGACGTCGGTAAGGCGCCGGGGCGCCCCTGCCTCGGCCAGGGCCAGATCAACTGGCTCCTCGTGGACTGGGCGCGTCGCCGCGAGCGCGTCGTGAGGCTCAAGGGCGGCGACCCCGCGATCTTCGGGCGGCTCGGGGAGGAGATCGAGGCCGTCCGCGCGGCGGGCGTCCCCTTCGAGATCGTCCCCGGCGTCACGGCGGCGACCGCGGCGGCCGCGCGCGCCGGCATCTCGCTCACCGAGCGGCGGAGCGCGTCGGTGGTCGTCTTCGCGACGGGCACCGACCACACCGGTCATCACCCCGCCGCGCTCGACTGGGAGTTCCTGGCGCGCGTGGAGGGGACGCTCGTGTTCTACATGCCCGTCGGGTCGCTCCACGCGATCACCGCGTCGCTCACCGCGCTCGGCCGCGACGCGCGCGAGCCCGCGATCCTCGTCGAGCGGGCGGCGACCGACGGCGAGCGCGTCCTCGCGGGGCGCCTCGGCGGGATCGCCGACGAGGCCCGCGCGGCGGGGCTCGCGTCTCCCGCCCTCCTCATCACCGGGCCCACGGTCGGCGCGGCCTCGGTGCCGCTCTCGGTCCGGCGGGTGCTCGAGGCCGCGGGAGCCGGCGCGTGAGCGACTACTTTCCGGCGTTCCTCGACCTCCGCGGCCGGCCCTGCGTCGTCGTGGGCGGCGGCGCGATCGGCGAGCGCAAGGTGGACGACCTCCTCGGCGCCGGCGCGCGGGTCACCCTGGTGAGTCCCGCGCTCACGCCGCGGCTCGCGGCGCTCACGGCGGCGGGCCTGCTGACCCACCGGCGCCGGCTGTTCCGGCGCGCCGATGTCCGCGGCGCCGCGCTCGTCATCGCGGCGACGGGCGTTCCCGCGGTGGACGCGGCGGTCGCCGCCGAGGCGCGGCGCCGGCGCGCGCTCGTCAACGTCGTGGACCGGCCCGCGGAGTGCGACTTCATCCTGCCCTCGGTGCTCCGCCGCGGCGGCCTCCAGATCGCCGTCTCGACCGGCGGCCGGAGCCCCGCCCTCGCGCGCGAGATCCGGAGGCGCCTGGAGCGGGTGATCGGGCCCGAGTACGCCGCGCTGGTCGAGCGGGTCGGGCGGGCGCGGGACCAGGCGCGGGCGGTCGCGGTCGGCGCTCGCGAGAGATTCGCCGCCGGTGAGCTCGTCGTCGCGGCGGCGCTCAGTGAGCTGAGCCCCTTCGGCGCTGACTGA
>DATFVL010000233.1 GCA_035260325.1 Candidatus Methylomirabilota bacterium
AGGCGCCGGAGCGCCGCGCGCAGCTCGGGGAGCCCCGCGCCCGTCTTCGCCGACACGGGGACGATCGGCGCGCCCGCGAGGAAGGTCCCGCGCGCGAGGCCGGCGACGTCCTCGCGCACGAGCTCGAGCCAGTCGGGCTCGACGAGGTCGGTTTTCGTCAGCGCCACGAGGCCGCGGGGGATGCGCAGGAGGGAGCAGATCGCCAGGTGCTCGCGCGTCTGCGGCATCACGCCCTCGTCGGCCGCGATCACCAGCATGGCGAGGTCGATGCCGCCGACCCCGGCGAGCATGTTCTTCACGAAGCGCTCGTGGCCGGGGACGTCCACGATCTCGATCGTGAGCCCGCCCGGCTCCTCGAGGAACGCGAAGCCCAGGTCGATCGTGATGCCGCGCGCCTTCTCCTCGGGGAGGCGGTCGGTGTCGATCCCGGTCAGCGCCTTGACCAGCGAGGTCTTGCCGTGGTCGATGTGGCCGGCCGTGCCGACGACGACGTGCTTCACAGCGCCGCCGCGGCCCGGACCAGCGCCTGCGCGAGCGTCGGCACCTGTGACCGGAGCACCGTGCGGCAATCGAGGAACAGCCGGTCCTCGCTGAGGCGCCCGATCACCGGGGGCTCGCCCGTGCGGAGCGCCTCATCGAGGCGGCGCGCGTCGGCCCCGGTCCTGCCGGCGGCGAGGCCGGCCGAGGGCAGCTCGACCGTCGGCAGCGCCCCCCCGCCGACCTGCGCGTGGTCCTCGTCGACCCGCAGCCCGAGCCGCTCGCGCGGCTCGGGCGGCACGGCCCGCAGGACGCGCCGCGCCCGGCGCAGCACGTCCGCGAGCGGCTCGGTCAGCATCTGGAGCGTCGGGATCGTCTCGCGCGCCGCCCCGGCCTCGTAGGCGTAGAGCGTGGCCTCGAGCGCGGCGAGCGTGAGCTTGTCGATCCGGAGCGCGCGGTTCCACGGGTTCTTCTTGAGGCGCGCGACGATCGCCCGCGTGCCGACGATGATGCCGGCCTGGGGCCCGCCGAGGAGCTTGTCGCCGGAGAAGGTCACGACGTCGACGCCGGACGCCACCACCTCGGGGACGGCCGGCTCGTAGGGGAAGCCGTACGGGCGGAGGTCGAGCAGCGAGCCCGAGCCGAGGTCCTCCATGACGGGAATCGAGCGCTCGCGGCCGAGCGCGGCGAGCTCGCTCGAGCTCACCCCGGCCGTGAAGCCGACGACGCGGTAGTTCGAGGTGTGGACTTTCAGGAGGAGGCCCGTGCTCGGGCCGATCGCGTCGGTGTAGTCCCGGAGGTGCGTCCGGTTCGTCGTGCCGACCTCGCGGAGCACGGCGCCGCTCCGGAGCATGATATCGGGGATCCGGAACTCGCCGCCGATCTCGATCAGCTCGCCGCGGGAGACGACGACCTCGCGGCCGTGGGCGAGCGTCTCGAGGGCGAGCAGCACGGCGGCGGCATTGTTGTTGACGACGAGCGCGTCCTCGGCGCCCGTCAGCGCGCGGAGCAGCCGCTCGACGTGGCTGTAGCGCGAGCCCCGCTCCTTGGTCGCGAGGTCCAGCTCGAGGTTGGAGTAGGCGGAGGCCACGGCCGTCATCCGCTCGAGGGCGAGCGGGCTCAGGAGCGCCCGCCCGAGGTTCGTGTGGAGCACGACGCCCTGGGCGTTCACGACGGGCCGGAGCGAGAACCGTCCCGCCCGCCGCGCCGCCTCCACGACGCGCGCCGCCAGCGCCTCGGCGTCGCTCGGCGACGCCTGGCTCGCGAGCACGCGGCGGCGCTCGGCCTCGAGCGTCTCGCGCACGAGCGCGGTCAGCCGCGCGCGCGGGATCCCGCGGAGCTCGGGGGCGGCCGCGAGCCGGCGCAGCAGCTGGTCGACGGACGGCAGGCTGCGGAGCGCGGCGGCGCGGTCAGCGCTCATCGAGCGCGGCCTCGACCTTCTTCCGGACGCGGGCGATGACCTCCTGTGTCTCGTGACGCCACGCCTGGGCCGTCCACTTCCCCTCGCCACCCTGCCCGCCGCGGCGGACGGCCTCCTCGACGAGGCCGGCCCACAGCTCGTCCAGGTCGGCGGCGGAGAGGCCCTGGCCGCGGAGCGCGCGCGCCCATTCGGTGGCGAGGCCGTCGATGAGCTTGTCGCGCTCGGCGGCGAGGCGCCGCGCCTTGCGGATGAGGTCGGCGAGCCGTGACGCCATGGGCTACGGTCGGACGAGCTCGCGGACGGTGTCCAGGAGGTTCGCCTCGAACCGCCCCGTCGACGCGCACGCGTACACGGGCCCGGGCCGGAGCTGGCCGCTCGAGCCCCGGCGGTACATGTGCGTGCGCATCTTCGAATTGACCTGGATCTTCGTCCGCCCGCCGTCGGGCTCGGCGAAGACCGTGAACGCGACGACCGCGTCGCCCTCGAGCAGCTCGTCGCCGACGCGCCCGCAGTCGGCGTAGACACCGATCGGCGCGACGAAGTCGTCGGAGGCGATGACGCCCGAGTCGCGGGCGACGGCCCGCAGCGGCACGTTCTCCCGGGCGAGGGCGCGGACGATCGCCGCCCACGTCGCGTCGTAGCCCGCCTCGATCTCGGCCCGATGCGGCGGCGGCGCGAGCGGCGAGACGTACGGGCGGCCGCAGCCGGCGGCGACGAGGGGGAGCACGACGAGGGCCGCGAGCCTACTTGTGATGGTCGATGCCACGGTAGGCCTCGATGAAACGGACGATGCGTCCCCCGTCGTAGTCGTCGAGCGTCTCGAGGCGCGTCCAGGCGGTGAGCGCGATCCGGCTCTTCATCGTGGGATACGGCGCGAGGACGACGTGCCTGTCGTACTTCTGGACGATCGCACGGAGCTTCGCGACGAGCTCCGGGCACTCGCAGCTGTACTGGACGAGCACGCCGCCGTCCTCGAGGTTGTGGACCTGGAGCTCGGGGGGGATCGGCCGCGTGTGCACGCCCCAGGGCGCGATGTACGGCAGGTGCGGCCCCGAGGTGGGCGGGTCCGAGTTGTAGGGCGCGTGCGGCGTCTCCACCGTGGGGATGTGCTGGTTCCCGAGGTCGGCGAGTTGCTGACCCGGCAGGTTCGCCACGGCGCGGTAGGCGAACCAGGCCACGACGGCCGCGGCGACGACGACCGCCGCGCTCGTGAGGAACAGGCGCTGCCGTCGGGGCATCCGCCGTCTCGCCTTCGACCGCTGGTCGTGCTTGGCCACGCGTCTCCTGATGGCGGAAGCGTATGGGAGTCGAACCCATCGACCGTTTGTCTAGAACGGTCCACCGGATTTGAAGTCCGGGAGGCCCACCGGGTTCCTAGACGCTTCCGGCGCTCTTTCGATCCGGGCTCGAGCCTTAAGCTTTAAGAGTGTAACACCGAGCATTCGGTTGTCGTTCGGGTGACAAGCTTCTGCCCGGCGTGACGCCCGGGCCGCAGCGGCGGACAGCGAGTGGCCGGAAACCATCGCGTCATCCGTATCACTCATTGGTACGTCGCTTGCTCCCACACGGGATCAACCGTCACCCAAGGAGGCCCCATGAACACGTTCACGAAGGCCGTCGTCGCGGCCGCGGTGGGATTGGTCGTCGGCGCGCCCACCGCCTGGGCGCAGGCCCCGACACCCGCGCCGAGCCCGGACGTCCGCCAGGACCGGCGCGAGCTCCGTGGCGATCGCCGCGAGGTTCAGCAGGACCGCGAGAAGCTCCGCGCCGACCGCAAGGCCGGCGACGCCGAAGCCGTGAAGGCGGACCGAAAGGAGCTCGCGAAGGACAAGAAGGATCTCAGGGAGGACGAGCGCGACCTCCATCGCGATCGGCCCGCGACCCGATAGCCCGGTTCGCCGCTCGGCCTGATTTCCGGTCGAGGGCCGCCTGCGCCCTGCTACGATGGCCGCGAACGTGGCAGAGCTCGAGCGCAGGAGCCCTCCACCGAGCCGCGCGGCCTCTCCCTGGGGGCTCGGGGGACTCTCCCTGCGGCAGCTCGCTCGGCGCGTCTACGCGCGGGTCTGGGAGGACGAGATCCTCAACCGGGCCGCGGGTCTCTCGTATTACTTCCTCTTCGCGCTCTTCCCCACCCTGCTGTTCCTGACCGCGCTCTTCGGCATGCTGCCGTTCCCCGACACGATGGGCCGTCTGCTCGGCTACGCCGACCGCGTGCTCCCGGCGGACGCCGCCTCGCTCCTCCGCAAGACGCTCGCCGAGGTCGTCGCGGGGGCGAGCGGAAGCATCCTCTCCGTCGGCGTGCTCGCCGCGCTCTGGGCCGCGTCGAGCGGGATGCTCTCGATCATGACGGCGCTGAACGTCGCCTACCGCGTCGCCGGGCAGCGCCGCTGGTGGAGCGCGCGCCTGGTCGCGATCGGGCTCACGTTCGGCTCCTCGCTCTTCGCGCTGACCGGGCTCGGGCTCCTCGCGTTCGGCGGCGGCATCGGCCGGGTCGTCGCGGGCTGGGTCGGCCTCGGCGCCGCGTTCACGCTGACCTGGAACGTGATCCAGTGGCCGGCGGCGATCCTCCTCGTCCTGACGGCGCTGTCGCTCGTCTACTGGCTGGCGCCCGCCGCCGGCCGGCGCTGGCACTGGATCACCCCGGGCGCGATCTTCGCGGTGCTGGCGTGGCTCCTGATGTCCCTGGGGCTCCGCCTCTACGTCGCGAGGGTCGACGACTATAACGCGACGTACGGGTCGATCGGCGGCGTCATCATCTTGATGCTCTGGCTCTACCTGAGCGGCGTCGCGCTCCTGATCGGCGCCGAGATCAACTCGGCGGTCGAGCAGGCGACGGCCGAGCCGACCTCGCTCTAGGGCTCACGATTTTTCGAGCCATTGAAGGGCTCGATATTTTTGAAGAGCTCGGCTCGCGCCGCGACCATGCTCACCTCGCACCGCCACCCATCAGCGGCGGGAAGATCGCGACGGTGTCGCCCGCCGCGAGCCGCTGCTCCGGGTCCGCGTCCCTTCCGTTCACCAGCACGACGCGCGTCGCGTCGCCCGGGATGCCGAGGCGCTGGACGACACTGTCCACGGTCGCGTCCTCCGGCACGTCGAGCTCGGCGGCGCCGGCGCGGTTCGGAGCGGGCAGGTAGGCGAGGAACGACGCGAAGAGCCTGACTTCGACCTTCAGCGCAGGTCGGCGACGCGCAGGCGATCGCCCGGACGGATCCGATCCTGGTTCTCGAGCCGGTTCCAGCGGAGGAGGTCGACGACGGAGATCCCGTACTGCTTGGCGATCGACGCCACCGTCTCGCGCGCGCGGACGACGTGCATCCCGCTGCTCGCGTCGGGTCGGGCGGTGCCGCCCTTGGCGACGGCGCCCGCGCGGCGCCGGGCCAGCGCGGCAACGACGCCGTCGCGCGTCCCGGCCGGCACCCGGAGCTCCCACGTCGTGCCGGGCGGGGTCACGCCGCGCACGAGGACGGGATTCAGGGAGCGCAGCGCCGTGTACGAGACTCCCGCGGTCGTCGCGAGGCGGCGGAGGTCGGTCGAGGGTGAGACGGTGACGCTCTCGTGCTCGAGCGCGTCTGGCTCACGCGGCTCGAAGCCGTACTGGTCGGGGTTGCGACCGATGAGCGTCGCAGCCTGGATGGCCGGGACGAAGTCCTTCGTCTCACGCCGGAGGAACTTGGTGCCGCGGAGCACCCAGAAATCCGACGACCCGGTCACGCGGATCGCGCGCATCACGGCCACGTGACCGGCGTTGTAGGCCGCCTGGGCGAGAGGCCACGAGCCGAACTGGGCGTGGAGATCACGCAGGTACGCGGCCGCCGCGACGGTCGATTTCTCGGGATCGAGGCGCTCGTCCACCCAGCGGTCCACGCGCAGCCCGTACAGGCGCCCGGTCTTCGCCATGAACTGCCACATCCCCTTCGCCCCGACGCGAGAGACCGCAAGCGGGTCGAAGCCGCTCTCGATCATCGCCGTGAAGGCGAGGTCGGTCGGGAGCCCCTGGCCTCGGAGAGTCTGGCGGATCATCTCGAGATACCTGCCGGACCGGTTCATCCAGGTCTCGACCACGGAGCGATGAGTGCCGGTGTAGCGGTCGAGGAAGTACTGAACCTGGGAGTTCACGACGATGGGGTACTCGGGAAGCTCGGGGAGGCTGATCGCCTGGAGCCGTGCCGCCTCGGCAAAGGCCTCCGCCCAGGCGTCCACTTCCGGAATCTCGCCGGACACCGTTTCGGTTTCGGAACCGGATGGCGCGACCTTCGGTTCCACCTTCGGACCCAGCCGGTCGGCATCCTCGAGGGCGGGGGGCACGGCGGCAAAGTCGATGAAGGTCGGCTCGGCGAAGCTCGGTTCGGCGGCGGTCGACGCGCAGCCGCCCGAAGCCAAGAGGCCCAGGCAGCTCAAAACCACGAGGAGGAATCGGGCTCGACTCGACATATAAGCGAGGAGACTGGAATGATTTTCACATGCGGGTCGTCCTCGGGTCAACTCACGTGAACCCCGAGGGGCCGACGCGAGCCGGAGCTGCCTTTCTCCCTGCCTTCGCGGCTAGTTAGGCCCCCGAATAAACGGCCCGCGGCCAGCGTCGGACGGGCATGCAGCGGTCATCGACCCGACCCTCAACCCCAGCCAGAGGAGTGATCCACGTGAAGAAGCTTCTAGCGCTCGTGGTAGCAGTCGTGTTCGTGGCCGGCTCGGCCGGCCTCGTCCTGGCGCAGACGCAGACGTCGCCACCCGCCGCGGAGAAGAAGGCGGAGAAGAAGATGCCGGTGAAGAGCGCCAACGGCACGGTGAAGTCGGCCACGGCCGACAGCATCGTGGTGGCCGGCAAGGACAAGCAGAAGAACGTCGAGTGGACCTTCGCCGTGGACGCCAAGACGGCCATCAGAAAGGCCGGCAAGTCCATCACTGTGGCCGACCTCAAGGCCGGCGACGCGGTCCACGTCCGGTACATGAACGTGGACGGCAAGGCCGTGGCCCAGGACATCTCCGTCCGGGGCGGCGGTATGGCGAAAAAGGAAGAGGCCAAGCCGGCCGAGAAGAAGTAGCCGGGGGCTCTGCTGGACGCCGGCTCAGGGGCCGGCGTCCAGCATCCGATCCTCCACGACCCCCGTGAACCAGACGTTCCGATCCGCCAGTTCCACCGTTTCGGACCCGCCTCCGGTGACCGTCAGCTCGCGCAACCAGACCGACACGGCGTAGTAACCCACGAGCCGGGGGCTCGGGGGAAATGCCTGTCGCTCGCGCGATGTCGCCTTGGGCGAGGGCCTGCTGACGAAGACCGAGCGCGTGGCGATCAGCAGCCAGTCGCCGGCCGGCAGGTCGGCCGTCGAGAAGGCGCCGCTCGGGTCCACGGTGGTGGCCCGCACGAGGTCGGGGTAGCTCGCCTCCCAGAGCCGCTTCTCGTACGACTCGCGCGCCAGGCGGATCTCCGTCGCGGCCGCCAGGAACGCCTTCTGCGAGTCCCGGGCGTGCGCCTTGATCCGCTCGAGGCGACCGACGAGCTCGGCCGAGCGGGGCACGAGCACGATGACGGTTCCCGTCAGCGGCTGATCGGCGGCGGCCGGCGTCGGCCGCTCGGCGTAGGCCCGGCCGCTTACCACCCCCACCACGTGCGCGCCCGAGGCCTTCCGGTACGCTCCGAGGTCCACGTCGAGGCCCTGGGCCATCGCCGTACCGGCGAGCAGGGCGACCACGGCGAGAGCGCGCGCGCTCATCGTGACGCGCCCTCCGCCGGCCGCGTCCGCCAGCGGCCGTGGATCCAGAGCCACTGCTCGGGGGTCTCGCGGATCGCCGTCTCGATCGTCTCCGTGCAGCGTCGCGTCAGCTCGACGAGCGCGTCCGCGCTCGCGTGGGCGGGGGCGGGCAGCGCCGGGAGGATCGTCACGCGGTGGCCGCCCCCCGCCTCGCGACGGACGAAGATCGGGACGACCGGGGCGCCCGTGCGCAGGGCCAGGAGCGCGAGGCTCTTCGAGGTGGCGGCGGGGCGTCCGAAGAAGGGCACGAACACCGCCTCGCGCCGGGTCGCGTTCTGGTCGAGCAGGATCCCGACGAGGCGTCCGCCGGCGAGGGCCCGCAGCACCGGACGGAGCGCGCCGCGCTTGTCGATCAGCTCCACGCCCGACTTGCGCCGCAGCCGGTCCGCCAGCGCGTCGAGCCCCGGCGAGTCGAGCGGACGCACGACGATCGCGAGCGGGTAGCCGGTGAGCCGGTGGGCGACCGTCAGGAGCTCCCAGTTGCCGAGATGCGCCGTGAGCACGAGCGCGCGCCCGCGCGAGGCGACCGCGTCCCGCAGGTGCTCGATCCCGTGCAGGCGGATTCCCGCCAGCGCGTGCTCGAGAGGGTGGACGAGGGTCGCGCAGAGCTCGAAGCCCATCACGCCGAGGTGCTGGAACGAGCGTCGGCAGATCCGCCGCCGCTCCGATTCGGGGAGGCCGGGAAACGCGAGCGCCAGGTTCGCGAGCGCGGTGCGCCGGCGCCCGGCCAGCAGGAGCGACGCGACGTCGCCCAGGCGGCGGCCGAGCCACGTCCCGACGCGCGACGGCAACCGCCCGACGAGGGCGACGACGACGGTCGCGATCAGGCCACCCGCCGCCGTCGCTCCTTCAGGATCTCGACGCCGATCGGGATCACGGAGAGGACGATCACGACGAGGACGACCCAGAACATGTACTCGCGGATGTTTGGGATCGCCCGGCCGAGCAGGTAGCCCGCCCACGTCATGCTGAGCACCCAGCCGACGCCACCCGCCACGTTGTAGACGAGGAACCGGCGGTACCGCATCTGGCCGACGCCCGCGACCACGGGCGCGAACGTCCGGACGATGGGGACGAAGCGCGCGATCACGATCGTCTTGGCGCCGTGGCGCGCGTAGAACCGGCGTGTGCGCTCGACGTGCCGCGGGTTGAACAGCAGCGACTTCTCCCGCGTGAAGAGGCGCGGGCCGAGCCGCGCGCCGATCGCGTAGCCCGTGCTGTCGCCGGCGATGGCGGCGACCATCAGGAGGCCGTTGAGCCACCAGATGTTGAGCCCGCCCGCCGCCGCGACCAGGCCCGCGGTGATCAGGAGCGAGTCGCCGGGAAGGAAAAAGCCGACGAGGAGCCCTGTCTCGGTGTAGACGATCGCGACGAGGACGACGAGACCGCCCGAGCGGACGAGGTCGTCGAAACGGCCCGACAGCAGGCCGGCGACGAGGTCGCCGAGAACATCCACTCGCCTACTTGCCCCGCGCGACCGCACCCACCTGTTTGCCCGCCCCGGCCGCGGCGGGCGCGCCCCCCCGGATGCGCATCGCGTAGAACGAGCGCCAGACGAAAACGACGGAGACGGCGAAGAAGGCGGCGGCGAGGAGCCGGGTGAGGCCGGAGCCCTGCTCGGCCGTGAGCCTGACGGCCAGCTCCACCGCGAGGAGCCCGAAGAGCGTCGTGAACTTGATGATCGGGTTCATCGCCACGGAGGACGTGTCCTTGAAGGGATCGCCGACCGTGTCGCCGACGACGGTCGCCGCGTGGAGCGGCGTCCCCTTCTCCTTCAGGTCCACCTCGACGATCTTCTTGGCGTTGTCCCAGGCGCCGCCGGCGTTGGCCATGAACACCGCCTGGTACAGGCCGAAGAGGGCGATGGAGATCAGATAGCCGATGAAGAAGTACGGTTCGAGGAACGCGAACGCGAGCGTCGCGAAGAAGACCGTGAGGAAGATATTGAACATCCCCTTTTGGGCGTATTGCGTGCAGATCTCGACGACCTTCTTGCTGTCGGCGACGGACGCCTTCGTCACGCCCTCGAGCCGGATGTTCGCCTTGATGAACTCGACCGCGCGGTAGGCGCCGGTCGTCACCGCCTGGGTGGCGGCGCCCGTGAACCAGTAGATGATCGCGCCGCCGGTGATGAGCCCCAGGAGGAACGGCGGGTGCAGGAGCGAGAGCTTGTCGAGGTTCTGCGTGAGCCCGTGGGTGAGGAGCACGATGATCGAGAAGATCATCGTGGTGGCGCCGACCACCGCGGTGCCGATCAGCACGGGCTTCGCGGTCGCCTTGAACGTGTTCCCGGCGCCGTCGTTCTCCTCGAGCATATGCTTGGCCGACTCGAAGTCCACGTCGAAGCCGTACGCCTTCCGGATCTCCTGCTTGATCCCGGGGAGCGTCTCGATGACGGAGAGCTCGAAGACCGACTGGGCGTTGTCGGTCACCGGGCCGTACGAGTCCACCGCGATCGTCACCGGTCCCATCCCGAGGAAGCCGAAGGCCACGAGGCCGAAGGCGAAGACCGCCGGCGCCACCATGAGGTCCGCGAGCCCGCGCGTGCTGACCGCGTAGGCGATGCCCATCAGGAGAACCACGGTCATGCCGAGCCAGTAGGCGCTGTAGTTGCCCGCCACGAGCCCGGACAGGATGTCGAGGGACGCCCCGCCCTCCCGCGCCGAGGTCACGACCTCGCGCACGTGGGCCGACTCGGTCGAGGTGAAGACCTTGACCAGCTCGGGGATGATCGCGCCCGCGAGGGTGCCGCACGTGATCACGGTCGAGAGCTTCCACCAGAGGCTGCCGTCGCCGAGGCCGCTGACCAGCATCCAGGAGGCCGCGTACGTCATGACGACGGAGACGATCGAGGTGATCCACACGAGCGAGGTCAGTGGCGCCTCGAAGTTCATCTTCGTGGCGGCGCCGTAGCGCGCGCGCGCGAGCACGTCGTTGAGCAGGTAGGAGACGCCGCTGGCGATGATCATGAGCACGCGCATCACGAAGATCCAGACGAGCAGCTGCACCTGCACCCCCGGCGTCTTCACCGCGAGCAGGATGAACGAGATCAGCGCGACGCCGGTGACGCCGTAGGTCTCGAAGCCGTCGGCGCTCGGGCCGACCGAGTCGCCTGCGTTGTCGCCCGTGCAGTCGGCGATGACGCCCGGGTTGCGCGCGTCGTCCTCCTTGATGTTGAAGACGATCTTCATGAGGTCGGAGCCGATGTCGGCGATCTTCGTGAAGATGCCGCCCGCGATCCGGAGCGCCGCGGCGCCGAGCGACTCGCCGATGGCAAAGCCGATGAAGCAGGGACCCGCGTAGTCGCCAGGGATGAACAGCAAGATGCAGAGCATCAGGAAGAGCTCGACGCTGATCAGCAGCATGCCGACGCTCATCCCGGCCTTGAGCGGGATCGCGTAGACGGGGAACGCCTTGCCCTCGAGGCTCGCGAACGCGGTGCGCGAGTTCGCGAACGTGTTGATCCGCATCCCGAACCAGGCGACGCCGTAGCTGCCGCCGATCCCGATCAGGCTGAACAGGAGGATGATCAGGACTTTGACGGCGTCGAGCTTCAGCAGCACGCCGAAGTAGAGGACCATGATGACGCCGATGAACACCTCGAGGATCAGCAGGAACTTGCCCTGCGCGATCAGGTACGTCTTGCACGTCTCGTAGATCAGCTCGGAGATCTCGCGCATCGAGGCGTGGACGGGCAGGTTCTTGAGCTGGCGGTAGATGACCGTCCCGAACACGAGGCCGAGCGCGCAGACGACGAGCCCCCACATGAGGAGGGCGCGGCCGCTCACGGCGCCGAACGTCACCGTGCCGAGGTCGGGGACGACGAGGCTGGCTTCGCCGCCGCCCGCGGCGAGCGCGGGCGCGGCCGCCAGGGCCAGGGTCACCGTCGCGACGAGGGCCGTCAGGGCCGCGAGCGCGGTGCGACGACTCCGGGGGTCGAATCGAGTCATACGCTGGCTCCTTCGAGGATGGGGCGTGAAACCGACGAAAACTCTACGTGACGCGTGATGGCCTGTCAATGCGAAACGCGCCCGAGCGCGCTCGAAGTGCGCGTGTTGACACGCTTTGCGCGCCCCCGGTACGATGCGGAGCGACGATGAACGACGATGTCGTCGCGCCCGAAGCAACCGGCGCCGATCACGCCGACACGCCGCGCCGCGCGCGCCGGGTGAGGTGCGCCGCCTGCGGCGCGCCGGCGGCATGGGAGGGTGACCCGAACCGGCCGTTCTGCTCGTTCACCTGCCGGCTCGTGGACCTGGGCGTATGGCTCGACGAGCGCTACCGCATCCCCGCCGAGCGGCGCGACGATGTTTCGTAAGACCTCCGGCGCGATCCTCTGCCCCTCGTGCGGCCGGCTCACCAACGCCGACGCGCCGGTGTGTCTCGTCTGCGGGCGGCGCAACCCGGGCATGTGGGGCTTCGGCGGCCCGCTCGCGCGTCTCTTCCGCGCCTGGAACTTCACGAACGCGGTCACGGCCGCCTGCGTCGGGCTCTACGTGGTGAGCCTCGTGTTCGATCCCGCCTCCGCGCTCCGCCCCCAGGGCCTGTTCGACATCTTCTCGCCGTCGCGCCGCGCGCTCGACGCGCTGGGGATGACGGGCCGCGTCCCGTGGGCGGAGGGACGCTGGTGGACGCTGCTCACGGCGATCTACCTCCACGGCGGCGTCCTGCACATCCTGTTCAACGTGCTCTGGATCCGCCAGCTCGGCCCCGCCGTCGAGGAGCTCTACGGCCCGGCGCGGCTCGTCGTCATCTTCACGGTCTCGGGCGTCGCCGGCTTCGTCGTCTCCAACTCGCTCGGCGTTCCGTTCACGATCGGCGCCTCGGGCTCGATCTTCGGCCTCCTCGGCGCGATCGTCGCCTTCGGTCGGAAGCGCGGCGGCGTCTTCGGCCGGATGGTGCTGCGCCAGTACGGCCAGTGGGCGCTCGTGCTGTTCGTGTTCGGCTTCTTGATGCCCGGAGTGAACAACTGGGCCCACGCGGGAGGATTCGCGGGCGGATTCCTGTCGGGGCTCGCCCTCTCGATCGCCGAGCACCGCGCCGAGACGGCGCTCGACAAGCTGCTCGCGCTCGCCGCCATCGCGCTGACCGTCGTCGCCTTCGCGCTGGCGCTCTGGACCGCATTCGCCGGCTGAAGACACGAACGCCCGGGCCGATCGGCCCGGGCGTCGTCCGAGCGCGGGCTTCGCCCGCGCAATCTGCTCTGGGGGAGGTCTCGGAGGGGGTCGTCGAGACCCCCTCCGATCTAAATTACCCCGGCAG
Organism: Candidatus Methylomirabilota bacterium; assembly: GCA_035260325.1. Lineage (NCBI taxonomy): Bacteria > Methylomirabilota (SeqCode) > Candidatus Methylomirabilota bacterium. The sequence goes on from DATFVL010000233.1 coordinate 12,913, forward strand.
CGACCTACTCTCCCACGCCGTTACCAGCGCAGTACCATCGGCCCTGGAGGGCTTAACTTCCGTGTTCGGGATGGGAACGGGTGTGGCCCCTCCGGCAACGCCACCGGGAATCGCGATCGAAGCCGGCGCACATCGCGCGCCGGCCACCGAACACGGAGACTCTCGAGTGCAGCCAGACGCTGCGTCTCTTCGATCGAGGAATGGATGAGAACAACGTGGTCAAGCCGCACGGGCGATTAGTACCGGTAAGCTGAACGCCTCACGGCGCTTACACCTCCGGCCTATCAACCTCGTAATCTACGAGGGCCCTTCAGGGGGCTTACGCCCCGGGAGGTCTCATCTTCAGGCGGGTTTCGCGCTTAGATGCCTTCAGCGCTTATCCCTGCCGGACATAGCTACCGAGCAATGCTCCTGGCGGAACAGCTCGCACACTAGAGGTCCGTCCACCCCGGTCCTCTCGTACTAGGGGCAGCTCCCGTCAAACCTCCTCCGCCCGCGACAGATAGGGACCGAACTGTCTCACGACGTTCTAAACCCAGCTCACGTACCGCTTTAATGGGCGAACAGCCCAACC
>DATFVL010000234.1 GCA_035260325.1 Candidatus Methylomirabilota bacterium
TTCCCAGCCATTCGCGAGCTCGATCAACTCCTCGACGTGGCTCCAGCGGCGCTCGGGCTCGTCCGGCTCCCCCCGGCGGCTGAGGTACGCACGGTAGTTGAGCGCGTCGATCAGGAGGCGGAGCGTCACTGCCGGCCCGTCCATACGTACCCGGAGTGCGGCCAGAAGCGCGAGCAGCGCGGCGAGGCCCTTGTGCCGCCGGGCCGCGGCCGCGAGCGTCGCCTCGACGCCCTGGCGGAGCACGCCTTCCTGGAGCTGCACGACCGTCTTCGCGCCGATGCCGCGCGGGGGAACGGTCATCACCCGCTCGAACGCGGTCCAGTCGTTGGGGTTGACCAGGACCCGGAGGTAGGCGAGGAGGTCGCGGATCTCCCTGCGCTCGACGAGCGGCGTCTCGGCCGTCACGCGGACGCTCAGACCGCGCTGCTCACAGGCCCGAGCGATCGGCGTCAGGACCGCGCCGATGCGGGCGAGCACGGCCACGGGCGCCAGGCCCTCGGCGACCCACTGCGCGATGCGCTCGGCGACGTACGGCGCCTCCTCCTTGTCGCGGGTGAACTGCCGGACCTCGGGCACCGGGCCGGACGGGTTCTGTGTCATGAGCACCTTCCGGAGGCGACGCCGGTTGTGTTCGATGAGACGTCCCGCGGGGGCGAGAATCTCTGGCGTGGAACGGTAGTTCTCGCCGAGGTTGACCACGATCGCGCCGGGATAGACCTGCGTCAGGCGAAGGAGGTAGTCCGCCGACCCGCCTCGGAACCCATACACCGCCTGGTCGTCGTCTGCGGCCAGCGTCAAGCCCGGCGAGGTGCCGTCGCCCGAGGCAACGCCGTCGACCGGCAGCACGAGGAGTTCGACGAGCCGCTGCTGGAGGAGATCCAGATCCTGGCCCTCGTCCACCAGAATGTGGCGCCAGCGGGTCTGGAGCTGACGCCGAATGGCGGGATAGTTCTCGAGGAGGCGGACGGGGACGAGCAGTAGATCGGCGAAGTCGAGGGCGTCGCGCCCCTCGAGGAAGGCCTCGTAGGCCGGGATGAGCCGGGTGAGCGCCTCGTGCGTGGCGTCGGGCAGCGCGGCGAGCCCCTGGCCGTTCGTCCGCTTGACGCGATCGAGGAACTCGGTGAGTTCGCCCGGATCTTCCTTGAGCTCCAGGTCGCGGACGAGGCGCTTTACCGCGCGCCGGCTATCGTCCCGGTCCATCACCGCGAAGGCAGCCGTGCGGCCACGCGGGAGGAACGTCGCGTACTGGCGGGCGAGCGAGGCGCCAAGGGCGTGGAACGTTCCCGCCCACACGCCGCGGCCGTCGTCGCCGAGCAGGCGCGCGAGGCGGTCCTGGAGCTCCTCGGCGGCCTTGCGCGAGAACGTCAGCGCCGTCAGTTGAGTTGGGCGGAGCCCCTGACGGATCAACCAGGCGGCCCTCGCGACGAGCGCCAGGGTCTTCCCGCTCCCCGGAATCGACGCCATGAGGACGTAGGGGTGCGGGCACGTCACCGCGGCGAGCTGCTCGGGGTTGAGCCTCGCGAGGAGGGCCTCGAGCGACGGCGGAAAGGTCTTGGGCGTCGTATCGTCGGGACGAGCCGTAGCGATGTCGGTCATGGGCTCCGTGGAGGAGGTGAAGAGACAAGGAGAGATCGTCGTGCCCGGGGATGAGGGCGAGCGCGGGCGACGCTGCCGAGCGGTCAGCGCACGGAGCCTCGAGCGATGCCTCCGGGAATCCGTCGTAGGGGAGACGTCGGCGGTAGCCGTCGCCGCCCCTCCCGTCGACAGTCTCCGGACGGGCGTCCCCTTCGCGGTAGCTCCGTGGGATCAGGAGGCTCTCGGGAGTGAGTCGGATGGCGATCAGGCGGCCGACTGGCGGTTCCGCGCCTGGCTCATAGTCGGCATGCACGCGCAGGCGGAGCAATCGGTTGATAGTATCTGCTGCCGCGTGCATTTCCGGCTGGCGCCGGAGAGCGCGGAGCACGTCGCGGTGGCTTCCCGGCTTGACGGCGCCACGTTCTCGTTCCGGCAGCATGAGACGGCACCGATGGAAGGCCGCATAGTACGCCCGGCTAGCGATCGTCCGCGATGCGGCTTCCTGGGGCTGGGGAGGATTCTCGAAG
>DATFVL010000235.1 GCA_035260325.1 Candidatus Methylomirabilota bacterium
GGCGGGGCACGCGCGCCCGCCGCCACCACTCACAGGAGGACCGCATGGAACGAGATCGCGCACGGCGCCCGCTCTTCGAGCTCGATGAAGTGCCGCAGGCCGCGAAGATCAAGGTCATCGGCCTCGGCGGCGGCGGTGGCAACGCGGTGAGCCGGATGCTCGCGGCGCAGTTCACCGGCGTCGAGTTCATCGTGGCGAACACCGACGTGCAGGCGCTCCACGCGTCGCCCGCGCCCGTCAAGCTCCAGCTCGGCGCGAAGCTGACCAAGGGGCTCGGCGCCGGGTCGAACCCGGAGGTCGGGCGCGAGGCGGCGCAGGAGGATCCCGAGCAGATCACGCGGCTCCTCACGGGCGCGGACATGGTCTTCATCACGGCGGGTCTCGGTGGCGGGACCGGCACCGGCGCGGCGCCCGTCGTCGCGTCGCTCGCGAAGGACCTCGGGATCCTCACGGTCGCGGTCGTGACCAAGCCCTTCACGTTCGAGGGCCGGCGGCGCGCGCTGCAGGCCGAGGCGGGGCTCGCGGCGTTGCGCGCCGTCGTGGACACGCTGATCACGATTCCGAACCAGCGCTTGCTCTCGGTCGTGGACCGCGGCACGCCGCTCATCGACGCGTTCCGCGTCGCCGACTCGGTGCTCCAGCAGGCGGTGCAGGGCATCTCCGACCTGATCCTCGTCCCCGGGCTCGTGAACCTGGACTTCGCCGACGTGCGCACGATCATGTCGGGCATGGGCCTGGCGATGATGGGTACGGGCACCGGAAAGGGCGAGCACCGGGCGCTCGACGCCGCGCAAAAAGCGGTCGCGAGCCCGCTGCTCGACGACACGTCCATCGAGGGCGCGCGCGGCATCCTCATCAACTTCACGGGCGGCCCGGATCTCGCGATCCACGAGGTGGAGGAGGCTGCCCGCATCGTCCAAGAGGCGGCGCACGAGGAGGCCAACATCATCTTCGGCGCGGTCATCGACCCGCACATGGGCGACGAAGTCCGCATGACCGTGATCGCCACCGGCTTCGCGGAGAAGAAGGAGACGCAGAGCGCCGGCGGCAAGGTGGTGGACATGGCGCGCGCGCCGCGCTCGAGCCCGGCCGCGGGCGCGGGGAGCTGGCGGCGGCGCGTGGGCGAGGTGCGCGCCGAGGGCGACGTGCTCGGCGACGGAGACCTGGAGGTCCCCGCGTTCCTCCGCCGCCAGGCCGATTAGCGCGGGTGGCGCCGGGCGAGGTCAGCGGGGGCCCGGGCCTCCGCTGATCCCCCACGGCGAGCCGCCGGCGTACTTCACGTTCGCCTCGCTCGCGCGGCTCGGCGTGCCCCACGCCACCACGACGCGCCACTGCCCCGGCGTCCTCTCGTTCGCCGAGCCGATCGCGCCCGCGGACCCGGTCCCGCCGTTCCGCGGCGCCGCGGTCACGACGCTCGCCGGCGCCGGCCTCGACCTCGCGCGCGTCGCCTACGCCAAGCAGGTGCACGGCGCCGACGTCGCGCGCGTCCCGGCCGGCGGCGGCTTCGCGGGCGTCGTGGACGGGCTCGTGACGGCCGAGCGCGGCGTCCCCCTGGCGATCTTCACCGCCGACTGCCTCGCGATCGTGCTCTACGATCCGGCGCTCCCGGCGCTCGGCGCGGTCCACGTCGGCTGGCGCGGCACGGTGCGGGGCGCCGCCCAGGCGGCCGTGCGCGCCCTCGAGGCCCTCGGCGCGCGCGCGTCGCGCCTCCACGCGGCGATCGCGCCCTCGATCGGCCCGTGCTGCTACGAGGTGGACGAGCCCGTCATCGGCCCGCTCTCGGCGGCGTACGAGGGCTGGCAGGCGTGGGCGCGGCCCGCCGGGCCGGGACGCTTCATGCTCGATCTCTGGGCGGCCAACGAGACGCTCCTCGCGCGCGCGGGGCTCGACCCCGCGCGGATCGAGAGCCCGCGCCGCTGCACCGCGTGCGCGCGCGACCTCTTCTTCTCGTACCGCAAGGGCAGCCGGGGCCGGCTGGCCACCGTGGCCGCGCTGCCGTAGAATCCCCGTGCGGCCATGCAGGACATCCGGGCGAACCTCGAGCGCGTGCGCGAGCGGATCGCGCGCGCGGCGGAGCGCGCGGGCCGGCGCGCGGGGGACGTGCTGCTGATCGCCGTGTCGAAGACGGTCGAGGCGGAGCGCATCCGGCAGGCGGTCGCCGCGGGCGTGGCGGCGCTCGGCGAGAACCGGGTGCAGGAGGCGCGCGCCAAGATCGCCGAGCTCGGACGCCCCGTGCCGTGGCATCTCGTCGGCCAGCTCCAGACGAACAAGGCGAAGGAGGCCGTGGAGCTCTTCGACCTGATCCACTCGCTCGACCGGGCGGAGCTCGCGCGTGAGCTCGAGAAGCGCGCGCGGGCTCGCGGCCGCGCCGTGGAGGCGCTCGTGCAGGTGAACGTCGCGGGCGAGCGTCAGAAGGGCGGCGTGGCTCCCGACGGGCTCGGCGCGCTGCTCGACACGGTCGGGACGCTCGACCACCTGAGGGTGCGCGGGCTCATGACGCTCCCGCCCGAGGCGGCCGATGGCGAGGCGGCGCGCGCGTGGTTCCGCGCGCTCGCGAAGCTCGGCGCGCGGCACGGGCTCGCGGAGCTCTCGATGGGGATGAGTGCGGACTTCGAGGTGGCGATCGAGGAGGGCGCGACGATGGTACGCGTCGGCACGGCCGTCTTTGGACCACGCCCGCCGCGGCCGGGGAAGGAGCCGGGGGAGCGATGACGATCAAGGGCAAGAAGGTCGGGTTCGTCGGCGCCGGCAACATGGGCGAGGCCCTCATCAAGGGCCTGCTCGCGGCGAACCTGGTGCCCGCGGAGGCGATCTACGCGACCGACGTGCGCCTCGAGCGGCTGAAGGAGCTCGACCGCCAGTACGGCATCCAGGTCGCCGCCGGCAACAGCGAGCTCGTCCGCCACGCCGACGTCGTGATCCTCGCGGTGAAGCCCCAGATCATGGAGGCGGTCCTCCGGGAGATCGCTCCCGCGGTCACGCGCCGGAAGCTCCTCATCTCGATCGCCGCGGGCGTCGCGACCGGGAAGATCCGCGCGGGGCTCGGGAAGGACGCGCGGCTGATCCGCGTCATGCCCAACACGCCCGCGCTCGTCCTCGAGGGCGTCACGGCGATCGCCAAGGCCGAGGGCCTCGAGCCCGGCGACCTCGACATCGCGGGCGAGATCTTCAGCGCGGTCGGGCGGGTCGTCGTGCTCGGCGAGGACCTGCTCGACGCGGTGACGGGGCTCTCCGGCTCCGGCCCGGCCTACGTCGCCGTCGTGATCGAGTCGCTCGCCGACGGCGGCGTCCGCATGGGCCTCGATCGGCTCACGGCGATGACGCTCGCGACCCAGACCGTGCTCGGCGCCGCGAAGCTCCTCCTCGAGACGGGCATGCACCCGGGCGCGCTCAAGGACATGGTGAGCTCGCCCGGCGGCACCTCGATCGCCGGCATCGCGGCGCTCGAGGAGGGCGGCATCCGGACGACCTTCATCAAGGCCGTCGAGCGCGCCACGCAGCGCTCGCGTGAGCTCGGACGGGGGCCCGGATGATAAGATGAAGCCGTGTACGTCCTGAGCAACCTCGTCCTCGCGCTGGCGAAGGTGCTGCAGCTCGCCCTCGAGGTCTACTTCTGGATCATCATCGCGCGCGCGATCCTCTCGTGGGTGAGCCCCGACCCCTACAACCCGATCGTGCGCTTCCTCTACCGCGTCACCGAACCGGTGCTCCGCCCGATCCGGCACCGCCTGCCGACGGTCGGCATGGGGCTCGACCTGTCGCCCGTGGTCGTCCTCCTCGCGATCAAGTTCGTCGAGTGGTTCCTGGTCGACTCGCTGCGCGAATTTGGCTTGAGCCTGAGATAGCGATCGGAGGTCTCGATGCGCATCAGCCCGCTCGACATCCGGCAGCAGCAGTTCACGGTGCGGTGGTTCCGGGGCTTCGACAAGCACGAAGTCGACGCGTTCCTCGACGACGTCGCCGACGACTACGAGACCGTGCTCAAGGAGAACGCGCTCCTGAAGGAGCAGCTCGCGACGCTCGAGGAGCGCTCGCGCGGCCTCACCGAGCGCGAGAAGGCGCTGCAGGACACGCTGGTCACCACGCAGCGGCTCGGCGACGAGATGAAGGCGGCGGCGCGGCGCGAGGCGGAGCTCCACATGCGCGAGGCCGAGCTGCGCGGCGAGAAGCTGCTCGAGGAGGTGCGCAGCGAGGAGGCGAGGCTCCGGACCGACATCCAGGCCCTGCGGCGCGCGAAGCGCCAGCTCGTCGAGGACCTCCGCGCGACGCTCGACCGCTACGCCCGGCTCTGGTCGGCCGAGCTCGGTGAAGCCGGCGGCGACTCGAAGCCCTGAGGGCGCGGTGCTGAGCGTCCGCGTGAAGCCGCGCGCCGCGCGCGACGCGATCCTCGGCTGGCGGGACGGCGCCCTCCGCGTGCGCGTCACCGCGGCGCCCCGCGAGGGCGAGGCGAACCTGGCCCTCACCCGTCTCCTGGCCCGCGCCCTCGGCGTCGCGCCCGCCACGGTCGCGGTCGTCCACGGCGGGCGCTCGCGTGACAAGCGTGTCAGCATCACCGGCCTCAGCGAGGCCGAGGTACGTCGCCGGCTCGCATGACACAGGGGTCCTTCCTCACGCCGGTCTGGTGGGCTCACGACCGGCTCATGCTGATCGACCAGACGCTCCTGCCCGGCCGGGAGGTCGAGCGCGCGTACAGCCGCTGGGAGGACCTCGCGGACGCGATCCGGACCCTCGTCGTGCGCGGCGCGCCCGCCATCGGCGTCACCGCCGCGTACGGCGTCGCGCTCGCCGCGCGTGCCAGCCGCGCGACGACGTTCGACGGGCTCTTCGCCGACGTCGAGACGGCGCTGAAGGGGCTCGCGGCCACGCGCCCCACGGCCGTCAACCTCTTCTGGGCCCTCGAGCGCATGAAGCGGGTCGCCGAGAGCGGGCGCCGGCTCCCGCCCGACGACGTCCGCGCGCGGCTCCTCGCCGAGGCGCACGCGATCCGCGAGGAGGACCTGGCGGCGAACCAGGCGATGGGGGCCCACGGCGCCGCGCTCGTGCCGCCGCACGCGCGGATCCTCACGCACTGCAACGCGGGCGCGCTCGCCACGGCGGGGTACGGCACCGCGCTCGGCGTCGTCCGCGCCGCCCACGCGCAGGGCAAGGTCGCGCGCGTGTGGGTGGACGAGACGCGGCCGGTCATGCAGGGCTCGCGGCTCACGGCGTGGGAGCTCGTGCGCGAGGGGATCCCGCACCGGCTGATCGCCGACGTCGCCGCCGCGTCGCTGATGGCGCGGGGCGAGGTGGATCTGATCGTCACCGGCGCCGACCGCATCGCCGCGAACGGCGACACCGCGAACAAGATCGGCACCTACGCGCTCGCGGTGCTCGCCCGGCACCACGCGGTGCCCTTCTACGTCGCCGCGCCCGTCTCGACGATCGACGCGTCGCTCCCGTCGGGCGACCACATCCCGATCGAGGAGCGCGACCCCGCCGAGCTGCGGAAGGTCGGCGCGCAGCAGACGGCGCCCGCCGAGTCGCCCGTGTTCAACCCGGCGTTCGACGTCACGCCCGCGCGGCTCATCGCCGCCATCATCACCGAGCGCGGGGTCTTCCGGCCGCCGTACGCGTTTGCGTAGGGGGGTCGCGCGCCGGTACCACGACGGCACCGAGCACTCGCCCCAGTCGGTGCGCACCAGCACGCACACGCTCGACTGGGACGTCAAGCCCTTCCCGTTCAAGGTCTACACGGAGCTCCCGGCCCTCGCGCTGCCGCGCGACGCCGACCCGGTCGCCGCCGACGCCCTCGCGGCGCTCGCCGCGCCCGCGCCGGACGCGCCGCGGCTCTCCCTCGAGACGCTCGCGGCGCTCCTCTACTACTCGGCGGGCCTGACCAGGAAGAAGACCTATCCGGGCGGGGGCGAGGCGCTCTTCCGCGCCGCGCCCTCGACCGGCGCCCTGTACCAGACCGAGGTGTACGTGGCCGCCGGCGCGGTCGAGGGCCTCGAGCCCGGCCTCTACCACTTCTGCCCGGGCGACTTCGCGCTGCGCCGCCTGCGGCAGGGCGACGTGCGCGCCGCGCTCGCCGCGGCTGCCGGCGACGAATCGCTGGCCAAGCGCGCCGCGACCATCGTGCTGAGCGCCATCTACTGGCGCAACACGTGGAAGTACCAGGCCCGGGGCTACCGGCATCTCTTCTGGGACTCCGGGACGCTGCTCGCCAATCTCCTCGCCGTCGGCGGCGCGCTGGGCCTGGCGCCCCGGCTGCTCACCGGCTTCGTCGACGCCGAGGTGAACCGGCTCCTCGGCCTGGACGCCACGCGCGAGGCCGCGCTCGAGCTCGTGCCGCTCGGCCCCGAGGGCGCGCCGGCCCCGGCCGTCGTGACGCTCGACGAGATCAGCCACCCGGTCATGCCGCTCTCTTCCAGCGAAGTGGACTATCCGCTGCTCCGCGAGATCCACGCAGCCTCGAGTCTCGAGACTCCCGCGGCCGTCCGCGCGTGGCGGCAGGGGAGCCTGACGGCGCGCGCCGTCGAGAAGGCCGTGTCCCCGGCCCTGCTGCCTCTGCCTCCGCCGCGCGCGACGTGCGGGCGCGGGCTCGGCGACACGATCCAGCGGCGCGGCTCGACGCGGCAATTTGCTCACGAGTCCCTGACGGCGCTCGAGCTCGCGACGGCCCTGGCGCTCGCCGCGCGCGCCGCGGAGGCCGACGTCCCGCCGGGGCTCGTCGACCTCTATCTGGTCGTCGACGCGGTCGACGGCGTGCCGCCGGGCGCTTACGTCTATCACCGCGACGCCCACGCGCTCGAGCTCCTCCGGCCGGGCGAGTGGCGGCGCGAATCGGCGTACCTCTGCCTCGAGCAGCCGCTCGGCGGCGACGCCGCGGCGGTCGTCTATTTCCTGGCGCCGCTCGGCGCCATCCTCGATGCCTTCGGCGACCGCGGCTACCGGCTCGCCAACCTCGAGGCCGGGCTCGCCGGCGGGCGCGCCTATCTCGCCGCGTACGCGCAGGGGTTCGGCGCGTCGGGGCTCACCTTCTACGACCGGCTCGTCGTCGAGTTCTTCTCGCCGCACGCGCGCGGCACGGACGCGATCTTCGTCACCGCCCTCGGGCGCTCGGCGGGTTCCGGCCGTGTTACCATCGGAGCGAATCTCACCCTCTCCAGGAGGCCGGCGGGATGAAGAAGTACCAGCTGATGGCGCCGGGCCCGACGCCCGTGCCGAGCGAAGCGCTCCTGGCCATGGCGCAGCCGATGATCCACCACCGGACGCCGCAGTACGAGGCGCTCTTCACCGAGGTGCGCGCCGGGCTCAAGAAGCTCTTCCAGACCCAGACCGAGGTGCTGCCGCTCGCGTGCTCGGGCACGGGCGCGATGGAGGCGGCGGTGGTCAACACGCTCTCCGCGGGCGACACCGTCGCGCTGGTCCGCGCGGGGAAGTTCGGCGACCGCTGGCTGGAGATCTGCAAGGCGTACGGGGTCAACGTCCTCGACCTGACCGCGCCGTTCGGCCACAGCGTGCCCGCCGCGCGCGTCGCCGAGACGCTCGGGGCGCACACGGGTCTGAAGGCGGTGATCACCCAGCACAGCGAGTCCTCGACGGGCGTGCTCCACGACGTGCGCGGCTACGCCCAGGCGACGCGCGACACGGGGGCGTTCCTCATCGTGGACGCGGTCTCGAGCCTCGGGATCGCCGACCTGCCGATGGACGTGTGGGGCGTGGACGTCGTCGTCTCGGGCTCGCAGAAGGGGCTCATGCTCCCGCCCGGCCTCGCGTTCTGCGCGCTCAGCGACAAGGCGTGGGCGGCGACGAAGACCTCACGGCTGCCGAAGTACTACTTCAACCTCGTCGAGGAGCGGAAGTGCGTCGTGAAGAACGAGGCGCACTTCACGCCCGCGGTCTCCATCGTCATCGGGCTCCAGGCGGTCCTGCGCATGCTCGAGAAGGAGGGGCTCGCGAACGTCTTCAAGCGCCACGACCGGCTCGCGCGCGCGACGCGCGCGGGCGTCGAGGCGCTCGGCCTCGAGCTCTTCTGCAAGGCGACGCCGAGCCCCGCGCTCACGGCGGTCGTCTCGCCGAAGGGCGTGGACAGCGAGAAGATCGTCGCCCTCTACTCGCAGGCGCACAACATCACGATCGCCGGCGGGCAGGGCGAGATGAAGGGCAAGATCTTCCGCCTCGGTCACATGGGCTACGCCGCCGAGTTCGACACGATCGTCGCGCTCGCGGCGCTCGAGCAGGTCCTGGCCGACCTCGGCCAGCCGGTGGACTTCGGCGCCAGCGTCCGCGCCGCCCAGAAGATCTTCGCCGAGAAGTCGTGAAGCGGGTCCTCGTCACCGACCGCCTCGACGCCGTCGGCGTCGACGCGTTGCGGAAGCACGGCCTCGAGGTGGACGTCGCGGGCGCGCTTGCCGAGGCCGAGCTGGTCGCGCGCATCGGCGAGTACGAGGGGCTGATCGTCCGCAGCGCCACCAAGGTCACGCGCGCCGCGCTCGAGGCCGGGCGCCGCCTCGAGGTCGTCGGCCGCGCGGGCGCGGGCGTGGACACGATCGACGTGGACGCGGCGACCGAGCGGGGCGTGGTCGTGATGAACACGCCCGGCGGCAACACGACCGCGGTCGCCGAGCACACGCTCGCCCTGCTCCTGGCGCTCGCCCGCCGCGTGCCCGCCGCCGACCATTCCCTGAAGGGCGGGCGCTGGGAGAAGAACAGGCTCCAGGGCGTCGAGCTCCTCGGCAAGACGCTTGGCGTCCTCGGGCTCGGGCGGATCGGTTCCGAGGTGGCCCGCCGCGCGGCGGCCTTCCGCATGCAGGTGATCGCCTACGACCCGTACCTCACGCGTGAGGCCGCCCAGCGCCACGGCGTCGAGCCCGTCGAGCTCGACGAGCTCCTCGCCCGGGCGGACTTCATCACGATCCACGTGCCGCTCGTCGAGGAGACGCGGCACCTGCTGGGCGAGGACGAGCTGGCGCGCGTGAAGCCCGGCGTCCGGATCGTCAACTGCGCTCGCGGGGGAATCATCGACGAGCAAGCGCTCGCCGGGGCGATCCGCGCGGGCCGCGTCGCGGGCGCGGCGCTCGACGTCTTCGAGCAGGAGCCACCGCCTGCCGACCACCCGCTGCTCGGGCTCGAGCAGGTGATCGCCACGCCGCACCTCGCCGCGGCGACCGACGAGGCGCAGACCGCCGTGGCGCTCGCGATCGCCGACCAGGTCGCGGACGCGCTGCTGCGCGGCCTCGTCGTGAACGCGGTCAACCTCCCGTCGGTGGACGCCGAGACGCACCGGGAGCAGGCGCCGTGGACCGGGCTCGCCGAGAAGATGGGCCGCTTCCTCGCCCAGCTGGCCGAGGGGCGGATGGAGGAGGTGCGACTCACGTACGCGGGGGAGATCGCGGGGCGCACGCCCGCCACGCTCACGCTCGCCTTCGTCCGCGGCCTCCTCGGCACGATCCTCTCGGAGCGCATCACGGACGTGAACGCGCTCCCGCTCGCGAAATCGCGCGGCCTCCGGGTCACCGAGACCTCGACGACCGAGGCCCAGGACTACGCGAGCCTCATCGAGGCCGAGCTCCGCACCGATCGCGGCGCCGCGTCGGTCGCCGGCAGCGTGTTCTTCAAGCGCGAGGCGCGCTTCGTCCGGATCGACGGCTACCCGCTGGAAGCCCTGCCACAGGGCTGGATGCTCGTCTTCGCGAACCTCGACGTGCCCGGGGTGATCGGCCGGATCGGCACCCTCTGCGGCCGCCACGGCGTCAACATCGCGGGGATGCAGCTCGGGCGCGAGCGGCGGGGCGGCCGCGCGGTCTCCATCCTGAACCTCGACGACCCGATGCCGCCGGCGGCGCTCGACGAGATCCGGGCGATGTCCGACATCGTCTCCGCCAAGCTCGTCAAGCTGTAGCGCGCCGCAGACCGAGATCGTCACCGGGATGGGCGGCCAGCAGATTCTGCTGGAAGATCCAGCCGGCAACCCCATCGAGCTCTTCCAGCCCGGGCGTCGCTGAGGTCCACGCGTCGAACCGCGACACCGCCCCGTAACGTCTCAGTCTCACCTAGCGGATTTTGCACAGCACGATCCCCACGGCGATTCCGAGGACAAGAGCAGCGCCGATGATGCTGATGAGCCCGACGATATCGTCTCGGTCCATCTCAGGCCGCCCGGCGTGCAGTTTCGTCCGGCGACCACACACGGTCGGCCGGGTCGGCCTCCATCGCGGGCGGCGCCATGGGCCGAGGATGCCAGATCGGCGCGTCACCCCGTACGCTGGCGGGTCAGACTGAGGCACGACCACCGCCCGGCCCGCTACGCTTTCAGCGCCTCAGGGCTTAGAATGGTCCGGTTGTGAGCAAGCTCAGGCTGTTCGTCATACGGCACGGGGAAACCGCGTGGTCGCGCGAGCGGCGGTTCGCGGGCGCGCGGGACGTCCCGCTGGCCCCCGAGGGCCTGCGCCAGTGCGAGGCCGTCGCGACGGCACTCGCGCCGCAGGTCGTCACCGCGGTCTACGCGAGCCCGCTCGAGCGCGCCCGCGCGTCGGCCGAGGTCATCGCGAAGCCCCACCGCCTCTCCGTGGAGGTCGAACCCGCCTTCGCCGAGATGGCGTTCGGCGAGTGGGAGGGCCTCACGCGCGACGAGGTCGCCGCCCGCTTCCCGGCGGCGTACGAGCAGTGGCGCCACGCCCCGCACCTCCTCAGGATCGCCGGCGGCGAGACGGTCGCCGACGTCGCTGGGCGCGCGCGCGCCGGGCTCGAGGAGCTCCGCGCCACGCACGCGGGCGAGACGGTCGTGCTCGTGAGCCACGCGATCGTCACGCGGCTGCTCGTGCTCGACGCGCTCGGGCTCGGCCCGGAGCGGCTCTGGACCGTGGATGCCGCGCCCGCCGGCATCACCGAGATCGAGTACGAGCCCGGCTGGGCGACCGTCCACCGGATGAACACGCTCGCGCACCTCGAGGCGCCGTCGTGAGGCCGCTGCCGTCCCAGCTTCCCAGGGGCGCGCGCGTCTACCTGCCGGACGAAGCGGCGCGCAAGCGGCACGTCGAGGCGTGCCTGCTCGGCGTGTTCACGCGCTGGGGCTACCGCGAGATCGTCACCTCGACGTACGAGTACGCCGACGTGCTCGCGACCGGCACCGACGCCGACGTGCAGGAGAACATGTTCAAGCTCGTGGACCGCGAGACCGGCCGCCTGCTCGCGCTCCGCGCCGACATCACGCCGCAGATCGCGCGCATCGTGGCGACGCGCCTGCGCGACGAGCCCAAGCCGATCCGCCTCGCCTACGTGACCAACGTCTTCCGCTACGACGAGCCGCAGGTGTCGCACTACCGGGAGTTCTACCAGGCGGGCGTCGAGCTGGTCGGCCTGGAGAAGCCGGAGGCGGAGGTCGAGATCATCGCGATGGCGATCGAGGGCTTCCGGGCGCTCGGCCTCGAGCGCTTCCAGCTCGTGCTGGGCCACCCGGACTTCTTCCGCGGCCTCTGCGAGGAGCTCGCCGCCGAGCCCGCGCGCGTGCGTGAGCTGCGCGCCGCGCTCGGCCGGAAGGACGCCGCCGCGCTCGCGGCCGTCGTGCGGCAGCTCGCGCCGCCGGCGCCGCTCGGCGAGGCGCTCGCCGCGCTCCCCGGGCTCTTCGGGGGCGAGGCGGTGCTCGAGCGCGCGGCGGCGATCGCCCACAACAAGCGCTCGGCCCGGGCCGTCGCGAACCTCGCCGAGGTCGCCCGCTTGCTCAAGATCTACGGGCTCGCCGACGCGGTGACGCTCGACCTGGGCGAGGTGCGCGGCTTCGACTACTACTCGGGGACGTACTTCGAGGCATATGTGTCGGGCTTCGGCGCCGCGGTCGCGGGCGGCGGCCGCTACGACCAGATGCTCGCGCGCTTCGGCTACGACTGCGCCGCGGTGGGCTTCGCCTTCGACGTCGCGCGCGTGCTCTCGGTGATGGAGGCGCAGGGCGTGGCCGTCGCGCTGGCCGGGCCCGACTTCTTCATCATCGACTTCACGCCGGACAAGACGGCGGCGCTCTCGCTCGCGCGGCGGCTGCGCGACCTCGGCGCCTCGGTGGCGCGCGATATCGTGAGCCGCGGGCTCGAGGACTCGCTCGCGTACGCGCGCGCCCAGCGGGTGCGCCACGTGCTGGTCGTGGGAAGCCCGAAGACGGGGGCTGACCGGCTCCTCGCCATCGACCTCGCGAGCGGCGCCGAGCGCACGCTCGCGGTCGCCGAGCTCCTGGCCGATCCGGCGCGCTTCTTTGGAGGGGTGGGTCATGCCTAACATCGTCGTCGTCGGCACGCAGTGGGGGGACGAGGGCAAGGGGAAGGTCGTCGACCTCCTGACGCCGCACGTGAACGTCGTCGCGCGGTTCGCGGGGGGCAACAACGCCGGCCACACGGTCGTGGTGGGCCGCGAGAAGTACGTCCTCCACACGATCCCGTCGGGCATCCTGCACCCGGGCTGCCGCTGCGTCATCGGCTGCGGCGTCGTCGTGGACCCGGGCTCGCTCATCGAGGAGATGGAGGCGCTCGTGCGTCGCGGCGTCACGCTCGACGGCAATCTCTTCATCTCGAAGAACGCGCACCTGATCATGCCCTACCACCCGGCGCTCGACCACGCCTCGGAGGCGAAGCTCGGCAAGCGACGCATCGGCACCACCGGCAAGGGCGTGGGGCCCGCCTACGTGGACAAGGCGGCGCGCGTCGGCATCCGCATGGCCGACCTCCTCAACGAGCGCCTGTTCCGCGAGAAGCTCGAGCTGAACGTGGCGCAGAAGAACCGGCTGCTTCGGGAGATCTACGACGCGCAGACCTTCTCGGTGGAGGAGATCCTCGACAAGTACCTCCGCTACGCGGGCTGGCTCGCGCCGTACATCACGGACACAGCGCTCCTGCTCTCGCGCTGGATCGAGAGCGGCTACAGCGTCCTCTTCGAGGGCGCGCAGGCGACGATGCTCGACATCGACCACGGGACGTACCCGTACATCACCTCGTCCTCGACGACGGCCGGCGGCGCCTCGACCGGCACCGGCGTGCCGCCGACGAAGATCGACGGCGTCCTCGGCGTGAGCAAGGCCTACACGACGCGCGTGGGCGGCGGGCCGTTCCCGACGGAGCTGTCGGGCACGGTCGCCGAGGCGCTCCGCGCGCGCGGCCACGAGTACGGCGCGACGACGGGCCGGCCGCGCCGCTGCGGCTGGTTCGACGCCGTCGTCGGCCGCTACGCGACGCGCATCAACGGCCTCGACACCGTGGCCCTCACGAAGCTCGACGTCCTGGATCAGTGCGAGACGGTGAAGGTCTGCGTCGCCTACCGGCACCGCGGCGACGTCCTCACGGAGTTCCCCGAGGACGAGAACGTCGTGGTCGAGGCCGAGCCCGTCTACGAGGAGGTCGAGGGCTGGCGGGCCTCGACCGTCGGCGCCCGGAACGAGACCGACCTGCCGGCGAAGGCACGCCGCTACATCGAGCGGCTCGAGGAGCTGGTGGGCGTGCCCTTCTGCCTCATCTCGACCGGCGCCCAGCGCGCCGAGACGATCCTGTGCGAGGACTCGCCGCTCGTGCGCTGGTTCCCGTCGGTGCGCTCGAGCCTGCTCTAGCGCGGCGCCCACGCGCGCCCGGACCCGGAGAGGAGCCGTCATGAGACTCCATGCGAAGGCCGCCCTCGTGCTCGCGCTGGTGCTGCTGTCGGGCTCGCCGGCGGCGGCGCAGGGCGAGCCGCCGGAGGCGCGCGAGCTGGCGCGCCTCATCTTCACGTCGGGCACCTTCGACGCGATCATGGTTCAGGCCGGGAAGATCGGCTCGCAGGTCATCAAGGCGGCGCTCGAGGGGCGCGTCCGGCGCCCGCTCACCGAGGACGAGACGGGACGCCTCCAGACGCTCTTCACGCGCCTCATGAAGGAGGTCGCGCCGCAGCAGGAGTGGGAGAACCTCTACGCGTCGCTGATCTCGCGCCACTTCTCGGGTGCCGAGATGCGCGAGCTCGCGGACTTCTATCACACCCCGCTCGGCGCCAAGGCGCTGCGCCTCTCGGGGGTCATGGTCACCGAGGGCGCGGCCGCAGGTGAGCGCCTCATGAAGGCGCGCGAGAAGGAGTTCGGCGCGCGCTTCGGCGCCGAGTTCTCCCGCGAGTTCCCCGCGCTCTCGCGCGAGATCGAGCGGCAGCAGCAGCCACGGTAGGAGCCGCGGGCCGGGATCGGCTACCCGCGGGTCGGCTGGGGGACGGCGGTCCGGGGCTCGACGCGCGGGCGCGCGCGGAGGGCGCCGAGGAAGAACGCGCGCCAGAATCCTTCGGGCACGCTGAACAGCTCGGAGCCGAAGAGCGCCGCGGCGTCGAAGCGGCGCGCGAGGCGGAAGCCGAAGCTGTAGAACGCGAAGATGTTCTTCGGCGTGAGCCGTCCGTTGAAGTGGACGTCGAGCGCCAGGTGCATCAGGCCTCCCGCGAGATAGCCGGCGAGCCACGCCGAGTCGAGCCACCAGGCGAGCGCCCCGAGGGCCAGGAAGAACTCGTAGGAGTGCAGCGCGAGGACCACGCGCCGCGCGCGGCCCTCGGTGTAGTAGCGCAGGAACGCGCCGGGCGTCAGCTCGCGGCGGCGCTCGACGAGCACATAGTCCACCGCGTGGTCCACGTCGATGAGGAAGCCCCCGACGACGACACCGACCGTGAGAGGAAGCGAGCCGGTCGCGGCCAGCGCGGCGCCGGCGGCAGCCACCGAGGTGACGAGATGCCCTCCGGGGCTCATGGGGCGCATTTTAAGCGCGGCGGGGGTCCCCTCCCATCGGCTCTTCACCTGATATCCCCGGGGGAACATCCCTGAGAGGTGACCCCTGGCCAGGCCTCCACGCCGCGATCGCGGCTTTGGGGCTGCTCCGGTCTCGCGTAGAATCTCAGGCACGAGCCGTTAGCTCAGTTGGCAGAGCACCTGACTTTTAATCAGGGGGTCGGTGGTTCGATCCCACCACGGCTCACCAATCACTTCAGTGACTTCCGTATCTCCCGCTGATCGAGACTATAGGCGGGGTTGCGTCTAGGTTGCGGATCGTTGTGCCTGTCGGACGCTCATCCAGCCGGTTCACAGCAGCCCAGTTCGCTCCCGGAACGAAGGTGGCCGTAGACATCGACCGTGATCGAGATTGATGAGTGGCGCATTTCCTACCTCCCCGGTCTAAACGCGTCCGTCATCACCAGACGTACATTTTGGACCAATGACTTGAACGGCATCGCCTTCGCCTCTAGCAACTTGAGCAGCGTGTCCTGGAAACGTTGACTCCTGCGGCTCCTGGCTCGACTCGTGGCCGGGCATCGGTGCCGTCGCAGTCGGCATGACTCGCCAGGGCTATGACCTCCAGCTCACGCGGTACGACGAGCA
>DATFVL010000236.1 GCA_035260325.1 Candidatus Methylomirabilota bacterium
CCCCGCCACGGCGTCGGGCAAGGCCGAGCTGGCGTCGCCGTACCTCGAGAAGAAATACGACGCGCGGCTCCCGCGCTTCCTGCCGGTGGAGTCGCGCTACCCGCTGGCGCTCATCTCCCCCGCGTCCGACCGGCGCATCACGTCCACCTTCGGCGGCGCGGACGGCGACGCGCCGCCGCCGCTCGAGATGCACCCGGAGGACGCCCGCGCGCGCGGGCTGCGCGACGGCATGCGCGTGCGCGTGTGGAACGACCTGGGCGAGGTGCGGCTGCCGCTCGCCGTGAGCGACGCGGTGCCGCGCGGCGTGGTGTGCACGCTCAAGGGCGCCTGGCTCCGCACGAGCGACAACGGCCAGACCATCTCCGCCCTCTGCCCCGCGCACCACGCGGATATCTCCGAGGGCGCCTGCTTCAACGACGCGCGGGTCGAGGTCGCGGCCGCTAAGTAGTCAGCGGGCCTGAAGCAGCCAGCAGCGTAGCGCGCGCGAGATCGAGCGCCGCGATTGCCTGGTCGCGTCTCACGGACGGGAACTGACGAAGGAATGCGTCCAAGGTGTCGCCGCCCTTGAGGTAATCGAACAGCGCCTGTACCGGGACGCACGTCCCGACGAAGACGGGTGTGCCGCCAAGAATCTCAGGACCCGCGAAACACGCGAGCGTATCACTCCGGGCTTACAGCTTGTCGAGAAGGCGATCGTACTCAGCGTGCGCGCCGATCCAGAACCAGGTGACCTCCTCGCCCTCGAGAAGCCCGAGGGCACGGAATCCGAGCGTCACGCGCACCGAGTAAATGGGCTCGCGATCGTGAACCTTCTTGAAGTGGAGGCTCGGGTGCCGGGCGTTCTCTCGGAACAGCCGATACGTCTTCCGCGCCAGCTCCCTGATGTCAGGTGGCAGGTCGCGATACGCCGCCCAGAAACGCGGCGTCGCGCGCGATCTCACAGCTTGTCGGGGTCGAGTTCCGTCGCTCTGCCGGCTGAGCGCTCAGCGCGCGCCTCGGCCGCGAGCCTGCTCAGAGCGTCCTGTGAGGCTGCGAACTGACGCGCCCAATGTTCGTCGTCACGAAGCTCATCGAGCAACCATTGGGCGATCCGGTCCTGTTCGTCGGCCGGTAGCGTTGCAAGTTTCGCGATGGCAGCGTCCAGTGCTCGCGTCATCGCATACAGTATACCGGTTCGGCGGTGCGCGCCGCGGCGTATCCGCAGCGTTACCCGAAGTCCGGCATCACCCGCGCGAGCGCGGCCACGAGCGAGGCCGTGTCCACGGGTTTCGTCACGAGGGCGACCCCGGGCTGGGCGAGGCGGCGGTCGTCGGGCCGGACGGCCGCGCCGCCGACGATGATCACCGGGATCAGCGTGTTCCGCTGGCGCACCGCCTCGAGCATCCGCCCGCCCGCCGTGCCCCGCATCCCGAGATCGGTCAGCACGACGTCGTAGCGGCTCCTCGCGAAGAGCGCCAGACCCTCCGCCCCGGTCGTGGCGGCGTCGGCCTCGAGGCCGAGCGCCGTGAGCACGTCGAGGAGCGTGCCGCGCACTGCCGTGTCCTCGTTGATGAGGAGCGCGCGCTTCCGACGACCGCCGTCCGTGTTCGTCGTAGCCATCGTGTCCACTCCCTCGTCGAAGCGAAATCCTCGTCGAAGGGAAATCGCAAAGGCGATGCCACGTGCCCGGTGCCCGCAAGCCGCCGTCACTATGCGGTTTTCGTATCTGGGAATTCCGGATATGGCCGGCCCGGCTGGTCAGGGAAGGGCCGGACGCATGCTCGCTGACCACCGCTCGCCGCCCAGGAGGTCCGCCCGCGCGCGTCTTGACGGGGCCGCGGCGTCGGGGCACTATGCGTGCTCGCAGCCGAGCGCTCGCCGAGGAGGACGCCATGAAGATCACCGCCAACGGCATCTCGATGAACTACACGTTCGACGGCCCGGCCGGGGCGCCCGTCGTCACGCTGAGCCACTCGCTGGCGACCGACCTCGCGATGTGGGAGCCGACGGTGCCGGCGCTCGCGAGCCGCTTCCGCGTGCTGCGCTACGAGACGCGCGGCCACGGCAAGACCGAGGCGCCGCGCGGCGCCTACACGCTGGACCAGCTCGCCGAGGACGCGCTGGCGCTGCTCCGCGCGCTCGACATCCAGCGCACGCACTGGGTGGGGCTGTCGATGGGTGGCATGATCGGCCAGGCGCTCGCCCTCAAGGCGCCCAACGTCCTGGCGAGCCTCGCGCTGTGCGACACGTCGAGCCGGATCCCCCCCGAGGCCAAGCCCCAGTGGGAGGAGCGCGTCCGCACGGCCGAGGCGAAGGGCATGGAGCCGCACGTCGAGCCGACGCTGGCCCGCTGGTTCACCGCGCCCTTCCGCGAGCGGCGCAAGGACGTGGTCGACCGGGTGGCGGCGATGATCCGCTCGACCCCCGTGGCCGGCTACGTCGGCTGCTGCCACGCCATCGCGGCGCTGAACCTGACGGACCGGCTCGGCGCCATCAAGCTGCCGACGATCGTCATCGTGGGCGAGGACGACCCCGGGACGCCCGTGGCCGCCTCGCGCGTGATCGCCGAGGCCATCAATGGCGCGCGCCTGGAGATCATCCCCGCCGCCGCGCACCTCTCGAATATGGAGCAGCCCGAGGCGTTCAACCGCGCGCTCAGCGGGTTCCTGAAGGGCTGATGTTCGCCTAACGCGGCAGCACGCGTGCGAGCGCCGCTTCGAGCGCGCCCGCGTCCAGGGGCTTCCGCACCAGCGCCACGCCCGGCCGCGCGAGGCGACGGTCGTCGGGGGGGACGGGCGCGCCCGTCACGAGGATCACCGGGATGCGCAGGTTGAGCTCGCGGATCGTGTCGAGCACCTGCCAGCCGGTCATCCCCGGCATCATCAGATCGGTCAGCACGACGTCGTAGCGGCTCCGCACGAAGAGCGCGATGCCCTGGGGCCCGTTCGCCGCCGCGTCGGCCTCGTAACCGAGCATGGCGACGACGTCCACGAGCGCGCGGCGCACCGACGCGTCGTCGTCGATGACGAGCGCGCGCTTCCGCCGGTCGCCAGCTGTTTCCGGAGCCGCCATCCGCTTGCTCTCCTCGGGTGAATACCGCAAGGCGGATGCCACGGGCCGCCCGCGCCCCTAAAACGGCGTCACTGCGCGCTTCCGTTCCCGGAATCCGGAAGTGGGTGACGAAATCTGTCGGGGAAGAGGCCGGAATCGGCACGCGCGTATACTGAAATTTGATGCGCCGCACGCTCGCTCTTTCGCTGCTCCTCGCCGCCGCGGTCCCCGCCGGGGCGGCCGGCGACCAGCCGGCGGAGGAGATCCGCCCGCGCGTCGAGCATCACCTGCGCGCCGCCGCCGACATCGCCGGCGAGCTCGAGCCGGTCCTGACCGCAGCGTGCCCGCGCTTCGCGAGCCGCGAGGCATGGGACGCCTACCTCGACGGGAGCGTCGAGCGCGTCGTGACGATGGTCGCCCACCTCGACCAGGCCTGGGAGGAGGCGAAGCGCACCGGCGACAAGGACGTGCGCCGCGAGGCCAAGGCCCCGCGCCGCCGCCTGGACCAGGCGCAGCGGCTCGTCGCCAAGCTCCACGCCTGTGCCGACGGCAACGGCGCGCGCTTCGCGCCGGGCGCCGTCTGGCGGCGCATCGAGCGCGCGGTGCCGCAGCGCCAGAGCGAGATCGCCCTGCCGCAGTAGCGTGCGCGCCCCGGTAGCCGTTCGCGCGCGCCCGGGCCGTGGACATCCCCGGCGCCCTGGGGTATCGTCCCCGCCATGGCGAAGACCCCGTTCTCCCTCGACGGCAAGACCGCGATCGTCACCGGCGGCGGCACCGGCATCGGCAAGTCCATCGCGCTCGAGTTCGCGCGCGCGGGCGCCGACGTCGCCCTGTGCTCGCGCAAGCTCGAGCACCTCGAGCCCGTCACCAAGGCCGTGCGCGACCTCGGCCGGCGCTCGTTCGCGATGGCCGTCGATGTCCGCCAGGAGGAGCAGGTGAAGGCCATGGTCGAGCAGGCCGTCAAGGACTGGGGCAGGCTCGACATCATGGTGAACAACGCCGGCGCGTCCTTCAGGGCGAAGCCCGAGGATATTTCCATCAACGGCTGGAACACCGTGGTCGGCATCAACCTGAACGGCGTCTTCCTCGGCTGCAAGTGGGCCGGCAAGCAGATGATGGCGCAGCAGGGCGGCGGCGTCATCGTCAACATCGCCTCGCTCGCCGGCGTCTACGGCTCGACCATGATGTCCCACTACGGCGCCTCCAAGGCCGCCGTCATCATGCTCACGCGCGAGCTCGGCACGGCCTGGGGGCGCAAGGGCGTGCGCGTGAACTGCATCGCGCCGGGCCCCGTCGAGACCGAGGGGTATCTCGAGGTGCTCAAGCAGGCGGGCCCCGACGGCAAGAAGACCTACGACGCCATCGCGGCGCGCGTCGGCATGGGGCGCTGGGGCAAGGTACACGAGATCGCCTATCCGTGCCTCTTCCTCGCCTCCGAGGCGTCGTCGTGGATGACGGGGGAGACCATCGTGGTGGACGGCGGGCCCTCGCCGCGGGAGATGGAAGGCTAGACCGGCCGCGGGCGCTCCTGTAAGATTAGCGCTTGCGTCGCGCCGTGGTGGCGTGGCTGTGGCGGTGGCCGGACTCTCGCGGTGACCGTAGCTCAATTGGTTAGAGCACTGGCCTGTGGAGCCAGGGGTTGTGGGTTCGATTCCCATCGGTCACCCCAACAAGCGAATATACGTCGCACGGGCGCCCGTAGCTCAGCTGGATAGAGCGTTGGCCTCCGAAGCCAAAGGCCGCAGGTTCGACTCCTGCCGGGCGCACCATATGAGGTTGTTCGGCTCGTTCGCGCAGGCGGGTTCGCGGGCCGTTAGCTCAGTTGGTAGAGCAGCTGACTCTTAATCAGCGGGTCGGAGGTTCGAGTCCTCCACGGCCCACCGAGTCATCGGGCGCTTCCGGAGCATCGGGAGCGCCCGTTGTGGTTCGGAGACAGGATGCTACGTAATCAGCGGGTCCAAGGTTCGAGTCCTTGACGGCCCACCAACACCATCGGGCGCTTCGGCGA
>DATFVL010000237.1 GCA_035260325.1 Candidatus Methylomirabilota bacterium
CGCGGGAGGAGGCCCTGCGCTGCGAGCGTGAGGTCCTGGCCGCTCGCGATCGGGGCGAGCGGCCGCCCGACGTGCGGCACGCCCCGCTGTTCACCCCGTATGCGGCCGGCTGGATCGACGAACTCAGAGCTGCCTGGAAACCGAGCACGCTCCAGCAGTATCAGCAGGTGCTCAAGTCCCAGCTCGTGCCGGCGTTGGCCGATGTGCGCCTGAGCGGGATCACCGAATCGCGGGTGCGCCAGCTCCTCACGCGCCTGCAGGACGCCAGCCTCTCGGCGCGCCGGATCAACCTCGTCCTCCTCGTCCTGAAATCCATCGTCCGCACGGCCGTCCGGCGGCGGCTGCTGCGTGAGGATCCGACGGTGGCGGTCCGGCCCTTGAAGGAGCCACGCACCGAGGTCGACCCGCTCGATCCCCAGGAGGTGGACCGGTTTCTCGCCGCCTGCCCGGCCTGGTGGCGGCCGTACTTCACGGTGGCCTTCTACACCGGGGCGCGTCCCAGCGAGCTCGCCGCGCTCAAATGGGGGGACATCGATGGGGTGCGGGAGACGTTTCGGATTCGTGCTGGGCGCTATCGTGGGGTGGAATCGACGCCGAAGACCGCGAGCAGCGTCCGCGACGTCGACCTGCTGCCGCCGGTCGGCGCCGCGCTCAAGGCGCAGAAGGCCCAGCAGGCCGCCGGGCGTCTCACGCGGGGCCAGGGGGCGCCCGAGCCCGGCCAGGATTACGTGTTTACCGGGCCGCACGGGGGCCTGCTGAACCCGAACTTTCTGCGAGACAGGGTGTGGTATCGGGTGCTCGCGACTGCGGGTCTCCGGCGCCGCACGATGTATCAGACGCGGCACACCTTCGCCTCGAATGCGCTCGCGGCGGGCGAGGCGCCCTCGTGGGTGGCCGCGATGCTCGGGCACGCCTCGCCCGAGATGCTGTTCACCGTCTACGCGCGCTACATCCCCAACCGCACGCGGCGGGACGGCAGTGCGCTGGCGACCCGGATGGCCGAGGTGTCCGACGCGGACTCGACGCGATCAGCGGCCAGTGCGGTACTCCCGAAATACTCCCGGTGAACGCCGTCGAGGAAGAATCGCTTAGCGTGATCGCGGCCTTGGGAAATCCTGGTGCCGAAGGGGGGACTCGAACCCCCACACC
This sequence comes from Candidatus Methylomirabilota bacterium, assembly GCA_035260325.1. Taxonomy (NCBI): domain Bacteria; phylum Methylomirabilota (SeqCode); species Candidatus Methylomirabilota bacterium. Next base: position 1,150 of record DATFVL010000237.1, read on the forward strand.
CTTGCGGGCACATGACCCTGAATCATGCGCGTCTGCCAATTCCGCCACTTCGGCCCGAACGGCGTCAGTCATAATACCTTTCGGACATGGCCAGTCAAGCCGACCGGAGCGCCAAGGACCGCGCCATCGCCACCAACCGGCGCGCGCGGCACGAGTACGAGATCCTCGAGACCGTCGAGGCGGGGCTCGTGCTGCGCGGCACGGAGGTGAAGGCGCTCCGCGCTGGGCAGGTGACCTTCAAGGACGCCTACGCGACCGTCCGGAACGACGAGGGCTGGCTCCTCGGCTGCCACATCAGCCCCTACAGCCACGGCACCGACGCGAACCATGACCCGGAGCGGGACCGAAAGCTCCTCCTGCACCGCCGGGAGCTTACCCGCCTCATGGGCAAGATCGCCGAGCGAGGTTTGACGCTGATCCCCCTTCGTCTATACTTCAAGGATGGTCGCGCGAAGGTGGAGCTGGGCTTGGCGCGCGGCCGCAAGCTTCACGACAAGCGCTCGGCCATCCGCGAGCGCGAGGTGAAGCGCGAGATGGACAAAGCCGCGCGCGCGGCGCAACGAGAAAGGTGAGGAGGGGGCGACAGGTTTCGACGGGGATCAGTGAGGCTCAGGCTGCGTCTCGAGGTTGCTCTCCCCTCGTTAAATAGGGAGCACGGTATAGCTGCCGACACTCAGCTAGCTCTGGCGGCCTAACACCCGTCAGCGTCCGCCGGTTCGAGCCATCGGGGACCGGGAACGGACGTCATACTCTGGTGGCTGGCTCCGAACCTGGCCTCAGGGGAGGGGCGAGAAAAATGAGGCTGGTCCCGCGGCGATCCCGTCGATCGGAGTGCCGGGGGACGAGACGCTGTAGAGTAGATCGGCTATCGACGTAGACGCCTGCGGCTGAGGGTTTCCGGACGTGGGTTCGATTCCCACCGCCTCCACCAATTTCACGCGCACAATCGCTTGAACACTGACGCCACTGCGGTGCTGTTCGACTTCGGGGGAACCCTCGACGCCGACGGGATCCCCTGGAAGGATCGCGTCCACCACCTCTTCGCGGACGCGGGCGTCGTCGTCCCCCGCGAGCGCTTCGACCGCGTCTTCCACGCGGCCGACGACGCGCTCGTCGGCGCGCTGCCGCCGACGCTCTCGCTCGCCGACACCGTCGGGCGCCTGGTGACGGCCGTCGCGGACGCGCTCGGCGTCGCCGACCGCGCCGTGGCCGACGGAGTCGCGCGTCGCTTCCTCGCCGCGGCGCAGGAGCGTCTCGGCGAGAACGCGGCGCTGCTCGAGCGGCTCGCGCGGCGCCACCGGCTCGGGGTCGTCTCGAACTTCTACGGGAACCTCGAGCGCGTGTGCGAGGACGCGGGCATCCGCCGGCTCTTCGGCGCCGTCGTGGACTCCGCGCGCGTCGGCTGCGAGAAGCCGGACCCGCGCATCTTCCGCCACGCGCTCGCGGCGCTCGGCGTCGAGCCCGGCGCCGCGACCTTCGTCGGCGACTCGCTCCCGCGTGACATGGCGGGCGCGCGCGGCGTGGGCATGCGCCACATCTGGCTCGCGGGCGAGGGAGCGTCGCGCGCGGGCCCCTGCTGCCGCGACGACCGCGTGATCCATTCGCTGAAGGACCTCGAGGGGCTCCTCCTGTGAGCGGGCCGCGCCTCACGGGCGGCATCATCGCGGCGGGCGAGGGGAGCCGGCTCCGCGCGGCGGGCTTCACGATGCCGAAGCCGCTCGTGCCCGTCGCCGGCATGCCGCTGATCGAGACCGTCATCGGCAACTTCCGCGCGGCCGGCGTCGGTCCCCTCGTCGTCATCGTCAACGAGCAGGAGCGCGAGGTGCCGGACTGGGTGAGGGCGCGCTTCCCCGACCTCGACGCCGAGTTCATCGTGAAGACGACGCGCTCGTCGCTCGAGAGCTTCCGCGAGGTGGTCGATCGCGCCCCCGCGGGCCGCATGCTGGTCTCGACGGTGGACGCCTGGTGCCGCGAGGCCGACTTCGTGCGCTTCGTCAAGGCCGCGCTGCGGCGTCCCGAGGACGCGACGGTGCTCGCCGTGACGCCGCTCGTCGCCGACGAGAATCCGCTGCGGGTAGACCTCGACGGTGCCGGGCGCGTCCTCTCCATCGGAGGGCCTTCGGGCGAGCTGGTCACGGCCGGGATGTATCTCGTCTCCGCGCGCGCCCGGAGTCTCCGGCCGCCGGCCGGGCTCGGCAGGCTCCGCGAGTTCCTCGCGTGGCTGCCCCAGGCGGGGGAGCCCGTGTACGGCGAGGTGATCGAGACCGTCGTCGACGTGGACCGGCCCGACGACGTGACGCTCGCCGAGGCGCTGGCCTCGGCGGGGCGGGTAATATAGTCGCTCTGAGGAGGGAACGGGTGAAGAACTCGCTCTGCTGGGGCATCTTTCGCGAGGCGGCGCACTCGCCGGGCCGCGAATCCGACGACGCCGAGATCCTGCGGCTTACGGGCAAGCACCTCGAGGCGAAAGGGCTCCAGGTCGTCCTGCGGACCCCGGAGGAGGTCACCGGGCTCCCCGAGGCCCCGCCGCGATTCGTCTTCCTCATGTGCGAGCGCGTCGAGGTGCTCGAGCGGCTCCACGTCCTCGAGGCGAGCGGCGTGCCGCACGTGAACAGCACCCGGTCGGTCCTCAACACGTACCGCGAGCGGATGCTCGAGGCCTTCGCCGAGGCGAACGTGCCCTTCATCGCGAGCCGCCTCGTCCCGACGTCGGCGACGGCGGTGCCCGACGCGCCGCCCGTGTGGGTGAAGCGGGCGGACGTCCACAACACGCAGGAGGGCGACGTGGTCTACGCGCCCGCGGCCGACGCCGTCGCCGCCGCGCTGCGCGGCCTCGCCGCGCGCGGGATCTCGCGCGCGGTGATCCAGCCGCACGTGCCCGGCGACCTCGTGAAGTTCTACGGGATCGGCGCCGGCGGCGGCGCGCACGGCGCGCCGCCGTGGTTCCGCTGGTTCTACCACAAGGAGCAGCAGCTCGCCGGCCACCGGTTCGACGAGCGGCGCCTGGCGCGGCTCGTGCGGAGCGCGGCGTCGGCGCTCGGGCTCGAGGTCTACGGCGGCGACGCGATCGTGACGCCGGCTTCCGAGATCGTGCTCCTCGATGTGAACGCGTGGCCGAGCTTCGCCCTCTACCGCGACGAAGCCGCGCCGCGGATCGCGGAGCACCTGGCGCTCCGCTTCCTCGGGGGGCGCCGGTGACGCGCGAGCCGGGTCCGCGCTCGAAGGAGATCGTCGCGCGGGAGCGGCGGTTCCAGGCGCCGGGGAGCCAGTCCTTCGCCCTCCAGTCGGGCCTCGCGATGGCCCGCGGATCCGGCTCGACGCTGATCGACGAGGACGGCAACGAGTACATCGACTTCATCGCGGGCATCGGCGTGGGCAGCGTCGGTCACTGCCATCCGCATTACGTGGAGTCACTGAAGCGGCAGCTCGAGCGCCTGACGTTCGGCAGCTTCACCACCGAGACGCGCGCCCGCTTCCTCTCGCAGCTGGCG
>DATFVL010000238.1 GCA_035260325.1 Candidatus Methylomirabilota bacterium
CTCGAGCCGCAGGTAGATCTCGGAGTACATCAGCGGGCTCGGATGGACGAGGAGCACTCGCATCATCCACCTCCGACGAGCCGCGGGAGCAGCTCGGAGATCGAGCCGCGGAGGACCGCGTCGGCCAGCGAGTCCATGTCCGTCGGCTCGGCGTTCACGATCACGACGCGGGCGCCCGCCTCCTTGGCGGTCGGCACGACGCCGGCGACCGGCCACACCGAGAGCTTCGTCCCCACGGCGAGCATCAGGTCGCAGCGCCGCGCCGCCGCGGACGCGCGCGCGGTGTCCTCCGCGATGAGGCCCTGCCCGAACGAGATCGTCGCCGACTTGAGGATGCCGTGACAGGATAGGCACGGCGGGTCCGCCTCCCCCGCCCGCACGCGGGCGAGCGCCCGCTCCATGGGCGCGCGCTCGCCGCAGTCGAGGCACACGACCTCGTGCATGGTGCCGTGGATCTCGATGACCTTCCCGGGCGACGAGCCCGCCCGCTGGTGGAGGCCGTCCACGTTCTGCGTGATCAGCGCGTCGAGCTTGCCCCGCCGCTCGAGCGTCACGAACGCCCGGTGGCCGTCGTTCGGCGCCGCCTGCCACGCGGGCGACTCGAGGCGGCTCCGCCAGGCGCGCCGACGAACCTCGGGGTCGGCGACGTAGTGCTGGAGCGTCGCGAGCTTCTCGGCCTGCGGGTCCCGCGTCCACACCCCCCGCGGCCCGCGGAAGTCGGGGATCCCGGAGTCGGTCGAGATCCCCGCGCCCGTCAGCGCGACGACGCGCTGCGCGCCGTCGAGCCACGCGCGGACGGTGTCGATCACGCGGCCGCCTCCGTCGCAGCGCGCTCGAGCCGTCCCAGGCGCCAGAGCACGAACGCGTAGTCGAACGCCAGCTCGCGGAGCGCGTCGTAGCGACCGGAGGCGCCGCCGTGCCCGACGGCGAGGTTGATCTTGAACAGGACCGGCGCGTCGCCGATCTTCACCGCGCGGAGCTTGGCCACGTACTTGGCCGGCTCCCAGTACATCACCTGGCTGTCGTTGAGTCCGGTGCGGACGAGGATCGCGGGGTACGGCCGCGGCCCGAGGTTCGTGTAGGGGCAGTAGGTCTTCATGTACTCGTAGTGCCCGCGGATCTTGGGGTTCCCCCATTCCTCGAACTCGCCGACCGTGAGCGGCAGCGACTCGTCGAGCATCGTGTTGATCACGTCCACGAACGGCACGCGCAGCACCGCGGCGGCGCACAGCTCCGGCTTCATGTTCAGCACGGCGCCGACGAGGAGGCCGCCGGCGCTCCCGCCCTCGACGACGAGCCGATCGTGGGCCGTGTAGCCCTCCTTCACGAGAAACTCCGCCGCCGCGATGAAGTCGGTGAACGTGTTCCGCTTCTGGAGCATGCGGCCCGCGTCGTGCCAGCGCTTGCCGAGCTCGCCGCCCCCGCGCACGTGCGCGATCGCGACGGTGAGGCCGCGGTCGAGCAGGCTCAGGCGGTTCGACGAGAAGGTCACGGGGTACGGGAAGCCGTAGGCGCCGTAGCCGGTCAGCAGCATCGGGCTCGAGCCGTCGCGCGGCGCGTCGGCGCGGCGGACGAGCGAGACCGGAATGCGCGTACCGTCGTCGGCCGTCGCGTGGACGCGCTCCGACCGGTAGCGCGCGGGCTCGTAGCCGCCGAGGACCTCCGTCTGCTTGAGGAGCGTCCGCTCGTGCGTCGTCACGTCGTGGTCGAAGACGGACGGCGGCGTGACCAGCGACTGGTAACGGAAACGGTAACGGCGCGCGGCGAACTCGTGGTTCGACTCGGGCGTCGCCTCGTAGGCGGGCTCGGGGAACCGGATATCGTGCGCGGCGCGCGTGGCGAGGTCGGTGACGCGCAGGCGCGTGAGCCCGTCCTCGCGCTCCTGGACGACGTAGTGCGTGGCGAAGACGTCCACGCCCTCGAGCATGACCGCCTCGCGGTGCGGGACGAGCTCGGTCCAGCGCGCCGGGCCGGGGTCGCCCACGGGCGCCGTCACCAGGCGGAAGTTGCGCCGCCCGCCCCCGTTCGTCCGGATGTAGAAGAGGTCGCCGCCCGGCCCGACGCCGTGGTCCACCTCGTACTCGTGGTCCTTCTCGCGCGCGGCGACCAGCGTCCACGCGCCCCCCGGCGCGGCCGCGGGCAGGAAGCGCACCTCGCTCGACGTGTGGCTCGCGGAGGCCGCGAAGAGGTAGGCGAGGCTCCGCGAGCGCTCGACGTAGAGGCGGAAGAGCGCGTCGGTCTCCTCGTAGACCAGGTCGTCGCCGGCGGCGCCGAGCCGGTGGCGCCAGAGCCGGTAGGGACGCTTCGCCTCGTCCTCGGTGACGTAGAAGAGCGTCGCGGAATCCGCGGTCCACGCGACCGCGGCGACCTTCTCGATGCGCTCGGCCAGATCCTCGCCGGTCGCGAGGTCGCGCACGCGGAGCGTGTACTCGCGGAAGCCCTTGAAGTCGACGGTATAGGCGAGGAGCCGGCCCTCGTCGCCGACCGTGTACGCGCCGAGCGAGAGGAAGGCGTGGCCCTCCGCGAGCGCGTTCAGGTCGAGCGTCACCTGCTCGGGCGCGTCGAGGCCGCCCTCGCGGCGGCAGTGGATCGGGTACTGCTTGCCCTTCTCGGTGCGCGCGTAGTAGTAGTGCCGCGCCCGGCGGAAGGGCACCGTCGAGTCGTCCTCCTTGATCCGCGCGAGCATCTCCGTGTAGAGCGCCGCCTGGAACGGCTCCGTGGGCTTCATGACGAGGTCCGTGTAGGCGTTCTCGGCGCGGAGGTAGGCGAGGACCTCGGGGTCGTCCTTCTTCCGGAGCCAGTCGTAGTCGTCCTGCCGGCGGTCGCCGTGCAGGGCGTCCACCTTCGGCTTCTTGGGGGCGACGGGTGGCGTGGGCATGGTCAGGAGAAGTTTACCAAGCCCGACGAGCCGCCGAGTGGCTGGTATGATGCACACAACATGCGCACGGATCGTGTCGCGGCCGGGGACGGACTCACCGAGCGAGAGCGGGTGCGCCTTCTGAGGCTGTTCGACACGCTCGTCACGGCAATTCCCAAGCGTCCGCTTTCGGAAGTGGCCACCGAGCTTCGAGCGATCCGCTCCGCGCGCCACGCGGTCGCCCGCCGGGGGGCTCGAAAGCCGGCGCGCTGAGCCACGGAGGTCTACCGGCAGTCGTCGCGGGGAGGCGGGCCGTGCGCCGGATCGAGACGGTCATCCAGTTCGTGAGCGACCCCAGGCGTCGAGCCGCTGGTACGCGCGGCTCCTCGGCGCCGAGCCGACGCCGTATGCCGCGCCCTATTTTCAAGTTCGACGCGCACGCGTACCTGATCCGCGCCGGTTTCGTCTTCAACGAGCTGCCCTTCGACATCCCGCCGGGCCGACTCGTAACGCTCAACGACCCCGACGGCAACATCGTCGGCCTCATCGACAACTCGAAGGGCGGCATGCCGGGCCAGCGTGCCTGAGCTCCCGGACGTCGTCGTCTACGTCGAGGCGCTCGAGGCGCGGATCCGCGGCGCGACGCTGGAGCGCGTGCGCCTGCTGAGCCCCTTCGTCCTGCGCTCCGTCGACCCGCCGCCGGCGGCCCTCGCGGGCCGGCGCGTGCGCGGCCTGCGCCGCCTGGGCAAGCGCATCGTCGTCGAGCTCGAGGGCGAGCTCTTCCTCGTGCTCCACCTGATGATCGCGGGCCGGCTCCACTGGAAGCCCGCCGGGGCGAAGCCACCGGGGAAGATCGGGCTCGCGGCGCTCGATTTCTCGACGGGCACGCTCACCCTGACGGAGGCGGGCACGAAGAAGCGCGCGGCGCTCCACGTGGTGCGCGGCGAGACGGCGCTCGGCGAGCACGACCCCGGCGGCCTCGAGGTGCTCGACGGCGACCTCGCCGCGTTCGCGCAGGCGCTCGCGCGGGAGAACCACACGCTCAAGCGCGCCCTCACCGATCCGACGATCTTCAGCGGGATCGGCAACGCCTACTCGGACGAGATCCTCCATCGCGCGCGGCTCTCGCCCGTCGCGCAGACGCGCCGGCTCGGCGCGGCGGAGACCGCGCGGCTCTTCGAGGCGACGCGCGCGACGCTCCGGGACTGGTGCGAGCGCCTGCGACGCGAGGCGGGCGGCGCGTTCCCCGAGGGCGTGACGGCGTTCCGCGAGGGCATGGCGGTCCACGGACGCTACGGCGAGCCGTGCCCCGATTGCGCGGCGCCGGTGCAGCGGATCGTCCACGCGGAGAACGAGACCAACTACTGCGCGCGCTGCCAGACGGGCGGCCGGCTCCTCGCCGACCGCTCGCTCTCGCGCCTGCTGCACGACGACTGGCCGCGAACGCTCGAGGAGCTGGAGGCGCGGCGGGCTACCGCGACTTCGGGAGCACGATCGGCTGGCCGTGCGGCGTCGCGCGGGCGGCGCGGTCCCACTCGTCCTTCCGCGTGAGGAGCTCGCCGGTCGGGACGAGACCCTTCTCCGCGACGAGCTTCTCGAGGGCGGCCAGCCAGTGATGGTAGTAACGGCCCCCGTCGCCCGCCTCGCCGCGCGCCGCGGCCGCCGCGATCTCGCCGGCCAGGCAGGTCGCCCACTCGCTCCACGTGAAGACGCCGCGCGCGTGGAGCGCCAGCGCCATGCCGAACGCCTGCGCCTCCCACGGGGCGCCGAACACGGGTCCGGCGTCGTCCCGTGGAATCTTCGGCAGCGCCGCGAGGTCCGGCGTCGTCACGCGGGATCGAGGTGATCGTCCCAGAGGTCGATGAAGACCGCGTCGCGCGGCGACGCCTCCCGGCCCCAGAGCTCGCGCGCGCCGAAGCGCACGCTGTAGAGGTGCTGGGGCTGCTTGCCCTGGCCCATCCCGCTCGCGTCGGCGAAGACGTACACGCCGTAGTCGCGCTCGACGACGCCGCGCCGGCCGCGCGCGTAGCGCGGCAGCCGCGTGTGGCCGATCGGGTTGATGGTGCGCGCGACGACGCGGGCGCCGGCCTTGAAGCGCGGCGGCACCTCGTCGGGCAGGCGCGCCGGGCCGCCCTTCAGCAGCACCTTGCCGACGTCGGCCGCGCGCAGCACGCGCCTCATTTCGCCCGTCTCCTGAGCTCGGCCACGCGCGCCTCGATCTCCTCGCGCTTGAGCAGGCCCTTCTCGACCAGGAGATGCTCGAGGCCCCAGAGCCAGTGCTCGTAGTAGCCCGTGGCCAGATACTCGGCCGGCGGCATCTGCTCGCGGGCGTACCGCCACATGTCGATGGTCCATTCGCCGAGGAAGCCCGCGGCCATGTTGAGGGCGAAGGTGCGCCCCTCCCACGCGTGGTGGAAGACGGGCTCGTTCGCCTCGCGGACGATCGGGCCCATGCCGTGCATGCCGCCCATGTCGTGGACGCCGTTCATCGCCGCCCTCCCAACGCCGGCGCCGGGACCTTCGCGACGCCGATCATGCTGTCGCGCGTGACGATGGCCGCGAGCTCGGCCTCGCTCCAGCCCTCCGTCCCGGCCGGACGCTCGGGCAGGACCATGTAGCGCACCTCGGAGGTCGAGTCCCAGACGCGCACCTCGACGTCGTCGGCGACCGCGACGCCGAGCTCGCGCAGGACGCCGCGCGGGTCGAGCACCGCGCGCGAGCGGTAGGGCGACGATTTGTACCAGACGGGCGGGAGCCCGAGCACGGGCCACGGGTAGCAGGAGCAGAGCGTGCAGACGACCATGTTGTGGACCTTCGGCGTGTTCTCGAGGACCACCATGTCCTCGCCCTGGCGGCCCATGTAGCCGAGCTCGGCGATCGCCGGCGCACCGTCCGCGAGGAGCCGCGCCTTGTAGGCCGGGTCCACCCAGGCGCGCGCGACGACGGCGGCGCCGTTGCGCGGCCCCACCTTCGTCTCGTAGGTGTCGATGAGCGCGTCGAGCGCCGCCGGGTCCACCAGGTCCTTCTCGACGAGGAGCGACTCGAGAGCGCGGACGCGGAGCTCGGTCTCGGTGAGCGGTGATCCCTGCTCGCGCGCGTGGTCGTGCTCGTGGTCGTGATGACGGTGATCGCTCATCGCGCGTCGCCTCCGATCGGTCCCCCGGTGGACATCCGCCGACAAGCATAGCAGACTCGGGCAATGCCGCTCGCCGCGCTCCTCCTCGTCCTCGGCGCGGCGTTCTGCCACAGCGGCTGGAACCTGCTGGTCAAGAGCGACGCGCGCCGGCTCGAGATCCAGTCGGGCGCCCTCGTCGTCGGCACGCTCCTCTGCGCGCCCGTGGTGCTCGTCTACTCGCTGGGCGAAATCAGCGCCGCGGCGTGGACGGTGATCCTGGTCTCCGGCGTCCTCGAGACGTCCTACGTCTTCGCGCTCACCGCGGCGTACGGCGCGGGTGACCTGTCGCTCGTCTATCCGGTCGCGCGCGGCATCGCGCCGGTCCTCGTGGCGCCGCTCGCCGTGGCCTTCCTCGGCGAGCGACTCTCGGCGCAAGGCCTGGCCGGCATCGCCCTCGTCGTGGTCGGGATCTTCCTGAGCCACGGCGCCGTCGGCGGCGCGGCGGCGCTCCGCGCCAACCGCCGCGCGCTCGGTTGGGCGCTCCTCACGGGCGCGTTCACCTGCGGCTACTCGCTCGTGAACAAGGTCGGCGTGCGGCTCGTGCCGGTCCCGCTCTACGCGTTTCTCGTGTTCTTCGTGGACGCCGTGCTGATCCACCTGGTCCGCTGGGTGCGCGGCGGCGGAGCGCCGCCCGTCCGGCGCGACGCGCCCTGGGGTCGCATCGTGGTGGTCGGCGTCCTCATGATGGCCGCGTACCTCGCGGTCCTCGGCGCGATGGCGCGAGCGCCCGTCAGCTACGTCGTCGCCGGGCGCGAGGTCAGCATCGTCGTCGCGGCGGTGCTCGGCGCGGTCGTCCTCGGCGAACGCCACTCGGCCGTCCGCATCGTGGGCGCCGGCGTGATCTTCGCCGGCCTCTGCGTCATGGCGCTCGCGCGCTGACGGCTGACCGACCCCCGCACAGCGCCTTGCGGCCACGAACAATGTGTAAGATGACGTGTGACGTCTAGGAGGACGCGGATGGCCACGAACCTCGCGATCGACGAGAAACTGCTCGACAAGGCGCTGCGCATCGGCGGCCACCGAACGAAGCGAGCCACGGTCAATGAGGCGCTGGAGGAGTACATCCGGCGCCGCGGCCGCCTCAAGGCCCTCAAGGCGTTCGGCACCGTCGAGTTCGATCCGAAGTTCAGCTACAAACGGGCACGCAAGCGGCGGTGATCCTATTGGACACGTCCGTGCTGTCCGCGGCGCTCCGCCGCCGGCGCCGTTCTGCGGGCGAGCTTCGGGGGCAGACTCCCTGGCCGAGCTCATTGGCAACGATGTGCCGGTGGCCATTCCAGGCATCGTGCTCCAGGAGCTTCTGAGCGGGGTCGGCGACGAGGCGCAGTTCGCCCGGCTGGCAGACCTGACCCACCCGTTTCCTGTCATCATGGCGGAGCGGAAGGATCACGTCGCAGCCGCGCGAATCGCCAATGGCTGTCGCAGGAGGGGCGTCTCGGCGTCGACGATCGACTGCCTGACCGCGGCGCTGGCGGTCGAGAGGGGCGCCGCGCTGTTCACCCTGGACGCGGATTTTCGTAGGATGGCTCCGTACTGCGGCCTCACCCTCTTCCCTTCCCGATGAGCCGGAGGTGACATGCCACGATGCCGACGATCTAGCAGGAGTACGTCGCGACGCACCCGAAGTCGCGCGCGCTGCACCCGACGGGGCCCGCAAGTGGGACGTGGACGGCCACGCCTACCTCGACTGCTGGAGCGTGCTACGACGTGAAGAACTATCTGCCGCTCGAGGTTCTCGGTTGGACGGTCGGTCCGACTGCCAATTCAGAGGGGGCCGGTCTCGCAGAGTACCTTCCCGGCCTCAGGGTGACCGTCGGCCGCCTCGCGTCGCGCGACGGGCGTGCCTAGCATCGGAGCCTCACCCGGCGCGACGGGGCAGAACGACGGTCGCCCGGCCCTGCGCGATGGTTTCGCCGCGCTGGTTGACCGCGGAGAGGTCGAGGGCGACCTCGCCCCCGCCCTCGGCGGGCGCCTTCGCGGCGACGCGCCCCCTGCACCACGTCGTGTCGCCCAGGAGATTGTGGCGCCGGACCTCCACGCTGAGCCGCGCGAGCCGGCCCGCGTCGCCCATCCAGTTGGTCACGAGGTGGCCGAGCCACGCCACGCGCTCCGGGCCGTAGTCGTAGGGTGCGGGCACGCCCACGGCGCGGGCGAGCTCGGCGTCCCAGTGGACGCGCTCGGGGGGCTCGGGCACGCCGAACTCGTTGGGGATGCCGAGCGCGGGGTGGCGCTCGAAGAGGTCGAACGCGAGGCCGTGGGCACGCACGTAGAGGCTCCCCCATCCCTGGACGAACGCGATGACCGAGGTGACCGTGAGCGGCCCCTTCACGACCTCGGGCAGGACCGCGCCGACCTCGACGTCGTCCCAGAAGCGCGGCGTGGCGCCACGGATCGCCTCCGTCGCGTACGCGCGCCGGATCCTCTCGACGTCGTCGGCCGTGTAGCGATGCGGCTCGACCGCTCCGTACTTCTTCCGCTCGCGCGCGGTGTCTCGCTCGGTGCGGAAGCACCACGAGTCGGCCTCGCACACGACCGCTCCGGCGTCGTCGACGAACGTCGTCCGGTAAGTCTGCTTGACCGCGCGGCGGGCGAAGCTCGACGCCTTCTCCTCGAGGTCCAGGAGCACGCTCCGGCCCACGACGCGGTCGCCCTCGCGGATCGGGAGCCGCCAGCGGAAGTCGGTGCCCCCGTACATGGCGTGGATCCCCGGCAGGCCGGACACGTAGCCCGAGACGATGCGGTCCATCGCGAACAGGAAGGTCGGCGGCGCGACGCGCGTGGCGGCCCAGAAGGGATTGCGATCGCCGATCCCGTGAGCCCAGTGGCGGATCGCGTCCCGCGTCGCGACCTCTATATACGGCTCGGGGCGCCGGACCTCCTTGCCGATGAGCCCGCGGAGCGACGCGAGCGCCTCGCCCGTGATGGTCGGGAAGCGCGTCACGCGCGGCCCCCGGCGCCCCGTCGCAGCGACAGCCGGTCGATCTTGCCGGCCGGCGTCTTCGGCAGCTCCTCGACGAACTCGATCGCGCGCGGGTACTCGTGCCGGGAGAGGCGCCGGCCGACCCACTCCTGCAGCTCGCGCGCGAACCCGTCGCCCGCGCGCCCGGCGACGACGTACGCCTTGGGGATCATCCCGCGGATCTCGTCGGGAACGCCGACGACAGCGGCCTCGCGGACGTCGGGATGGGCGAGGAGCGCGTCCTCGATCTCGACGGCGCTCATCGTGAAGCCCGCCGAGATGATGACGTCGTCGGACCGGCCCTCGTGGTGGACGTAACCGTCGGCGTCCATCCAGCCGCGGTCCTTCACGCGGAACCAGCCGTCCTTGCGGCGGACGGCGATCTCGCCCGGCCGCCCGGGCGGGAGCGGCTCGCCGCGCTCGTCCACGACCGCGACCTCCCAGCCGGGTGCGGGCTTGCCGAGGGCGCCGGGGCGCACGGCGTAGCCGGCGAAGCCCGGGTAGTTCACGATGATCACGCCGACCTCGGTGCTCCCGTACATGCCGCACGGGGTGACGCCGAAGGTCTTCTCGATCCACTCCCACGTCCGCGAGTCCATCGGCTCGCCCGTGAACGAGAGCTTCTCGAGCGCGAGCCGCCGGCCGTCAGCGAGCCCGGAGGCGCGCAGCATACGGAAGACGGTGGGCGCCGCCGCGAGGTTCGTCACGCTCAAGGCCTCGAGCGCCTCGAGGAGCCGGGCGGGGTCGAATTTCCCCGAGTACGCGCCGACGGCGATGCCCAGCGCGAGCGGCGCGATGGTGCCGTGCCAGAGGCCGTGGCCCCACGCGGGCGAGGACGGGCAGAAGTAGCTGTCGCCCGGCGCGAGCCCGACGCCGTAGAGCGCCCCGACCATCAGCGTGACGACGGCGCGGTGGGTGTGGCGCACCGCCTCCGGCAGCCCGCGCGTCGTCCCCGACGTGTACTGGAGGACCGCGAGGTCGTCGGCGGTGGTCGCCGGCGCGTAGCGGGGGCTCTGCTCGGCGACGCGCGCGTGGAATCGCGCGTCCGCCTCGATCACCCTCACCCGCGGGAAGAGCTCGCGCCAGCGGGCGGCGTCGCGGGCAACGAGCAGCAGCCGCGGCTCGCAGTCGTCCACGCGGAGTCTCACGCCCTCGCGGCCGAGCAGGGTGAAGAGGGGCACGGCGACGGCGCCGCGCTTGACGGCGCCGAACACGGCGCCGTAGAAGGCAAGCGAGGGCTCGAGCATCACCGCGACGCGCTCGCCCCGCGCGACGCCCTCGGCCTCGAGGAGGTTGGCGAAGCGCGAGGACCAGGCCGCGAGCTCGTCGAAGCTCGCCTCCTCGCTGCGGCCGTCGTCGCGCTTGATCCTGAGCGCGGTCCCGCGCCCCGCGTGGCGGTCCACGCACTCGTGGGCGAGGTTCAGCCGCTCGGGGCCGCCGTCGAACAGCTCCCAGAGCGCGCTCCAGCGGAAGGCGGTGAGCGCCTCGGGATAGCTGCGGACCCCGACGATCGCCGCCACGCTCCTACGGCGACTTCTTGAGCGCCTCGGCGGCTTCCGCGACCGACGGGGGCGTCCCGGCGTCCTTCCACGGCGCGAGCCGGCGGTAGACCTCGGCCGCGGCCGCGTGGAAGCCGTCGGGCAGCCCGGCCGCGGCGAACGTCGCGGCGATCTCTTCCATCTCGCCGACGAAGCGCCACGCCTTGCGCGCGGTCCGCGTGACGGCCGCCTCCGAGAGCGCCGGCAGGTCGGGATGCGAGAGCTTCCACTCGGCGAGGAGCGCCGCGTCCACGCCCTCGGCGATGGCGAGCGCGCGCACGGCCATGAGGAGCGCCTGGTGGCCCTTGTTCCAGCCGGCGTAGGCCATCTTGACCGCCGAGGCCGCGCCGGGCCCGCCGGGGACCACGATGGCCTCGAGCGGTCCGCGGGGGAAGAGGGCGGCGACGCGCGCGGCGGCGGCGCCCGAGAGGTAGAGGCGCGTGGTCCCGCGCTTCGCCGGCGGGCTGCCGATGATCCCGCCGTCCACGAACGTGGCGCCCGCCTTCTCGACGATCCCGCCGATCTCGCGCGCCGTCGCGGGCGACACGGCGTTGCCGTCCACGTAGAGTCCGGCGAAGCGCTCGGCCGCCACCGCGCGGGCGACGTCCACCGCCGCGTGGGGCGGGCAGACGCAGAGGATCACGTCGCTCCGGCGAGCGAGCTCGGCGAGCGTGCGGACGTCCTCCAACCCCGCGGCCTCCGCGCGCCGCCGCGTCTCGCCGCCGCGCCCCTCGGACGCCCAGAGCACGCGCGCACCGTCCGTGCGCGCCGAGGCGCCGACCGCGCTACCCATCTCTCCCGGATTCAAGAGCCCGATCGTCGTCATGCGCTGTCTCCTTCGCTCATTGGGCCGCCGGCCGCGCGTCGAGGCCGATCGCCCGGCCGGCCTGCGGCGGTCTCGGAAGCGTGTCGTGAGCGGCCTGAATGAGCGCGAGCCGCTCGAGGACCGCCGGCGCCATGGGCGCGCCGCGCCGCGTCGCCTCGCTCACGTGCAGCGACATGAGCTCGTTCGTCGCCGCCAGATAGCCCTCCCCCGCATGGTACATCGCGTGGATATAGTGGACACGCTTCGTGTCGTGACCGAGGAGCTGCGTCGTGAAGCGAAGCGGGTCATCGGCCCGCACCTCTCTATGGTAGGTCACGTGGGCCTCGAGGCAGAACGTCGTCGCGCGGTGCCGCGTCCGGTAGGCCTCGTCGAGGCCGACCCAGGCGAAGAACTCGTCGGTGGCGAAGTCGAACACGACGAGGTAGTAGCCGACGTTCATGTGCCCGTTGTGGTCGATCCAGTCCGGGCGGACGACGTCGCGGTAGCGGTCGAGCGGCGCCTCGATCAGAGGACGAGCTCGGCCATGAGCCGGACGGCGTCGAGGTTGCCGCGCACGGCGAGGGTCGTCACGCCCGCCTCGCGGTACGCGGCGAGGCGCTCGCGGATCCGCTCGCGCGAGCCGAAGAGGCCGACCTCGTCCACGAGGGCGTCGGGCACCGCGGCCTCCGCCTCGGCCTTCCTGCCGGCCAGATAGAGGTCCTGGATCTTCTTGGCCGCCTCCTCGTAGCCGTAGCGCCGCACCGTCTCGTTGTAGAAGTTCCGGCTGCGCGCGCCCATGCCCCCGACGTAGAGCGCGATCGCGGGCTTGTGCTGGGCCCGGCACGCGCCGGCGTCGTTCCCGACGACGACGGGGCACGCCGCCATGACGTCGAACCCCGGCTTCGGGGCGCCGGCCTTCTGGAAGCCCTCGTCGACCCACTCGCGGAACATCCGCATCTTCGACGGCGCGAAGAGCGTCGGGATCCAGCCGTCGGCGATCTCCGCGGCGAGGGCGACGTTCCTCGGCCCGATCGCCGCGAGGTAGATCGGCAGGTCGGCCCGCCCGTGGAGGATGGACTTGAGCGGCTTGCCGAGCCCGGTGGCGTCCGGGCCCGCGTAGGGAATCTGGTAGTAGCCGCCCGCGAACTCGACCGGCTTCTCGCGGCGCAGGATCGCGCGCACGATCGCCACGTACTCCCGCGTCCGCGCGAGCGGCTTGCCGAAGCGCTGGCCGTGCCAGCCCTCGATGACTTGAGGATTCGACACGCCGAGCCCCAGGCGGAAGCGGCCGCCCGAGAGGGCGTCGAGCGTCATCGCCGTCATCGCGGTCGCCGCGGGCGTGCGTGCCCCGATCTGCATGATCGCCGTGCCGACGTGGATCCGCGTCGTGCGCGCGGCGATCCACGCGATCGTCGTCACCGCGTCGGAGCCGTACGACTCGGCGGTCCAGACCGAGTCGTAGCCGAGCCGCTCGGCCTCGAGCACGCGGCTCACGTCGCCCGACAGCGTCGCTCCCGAGTATCCCTGCCCCAGCGCGAGCCTCATCGGCGGCCTCCTTCCACGGCAAGCCAGCATACAATAGGCGCGCCGCCGAGGAGGGACGACGCCCCGAGGACGTCGTGGTGAGCCGCGAGGGGCGCGTCCGGGCGTCGGGCCAGGCGAGCGCCTGCGCCGAGCCGGCCCGATGGCGGCGTGCGTCGCGTCGGAAAAGGCGGGCGACCCGGCGCTAGCTTGCGCCGGGGTAGAACGCGTCGCGACCGCGCTGGTACGTCGCCTGCCGCTGCGCGGGGTTCCGGTTCACCAGCGGGCGCATGAACATCGGGTGCGTGTAGCAGCGCACCTCGTGCTCGATGACGAAGAGCGGCTCGCGCGTCGCCGGATCCACGATCGTCGCGAACCGGTACTGGACCTCGTTGCTCTCTTCCGTGATGAGGCCCATCTCGTTGAGCTTCGCGTGCGGGCCGGAGAAGTCCGCGATGTAGACCGCGATGTGGTGGCCGTCGTAGGACTCCTCGGGCGCCGGCGTCTCGCGGAAGACGAGCTCCTGCCGCCCGCCGACCTTCACGCGCGCGGCGATGCCCTCGCCGTTGGGCGTCACCGTGGCCGGCGCGCCCATGATCTGCTGGTAGAAGCGCGCGATCCCCGCGGCCCGGCCCGGCGCGACCGGGAACTCGACGCAGGGCATCCCGAGCGTCATGTCGCCGAACGCGGGTCCGGCGGCGAAGCAGCGCAGGCGGTTGCCCCACGGGCTGGTCACCGCGACGTGCTTGTCCTCGACGGTGTACGCGAACTTGGTCCCGGCGAGCTTCGGCTTGACCTCGGCGAGGCGCGCGGCGAGCGCGTCGAGGTCGGGGACGACGAGGCCGACCCAGCCGCGGAGCACCTGCGGCTCCCCGGTCGGCAGGTGGAACTGCGACTGCCCGATGTTGATCCACATGTTCTCGGTGCCGACCATCAGGTACGGGTCGCGCGTGAACCCGAGCCCCTGCAGGTAGAACTTGGTGGCGATCGTCTGGTCGGGCACCTTCACGTTGACGTGCTCGAGGAACAGGATGTTGCCGGTGTCCTGCCTGCGCCGGTCGTACTTCTCGGCCATGGAGTGCCCCTCCCCTATTTCACGATCTCCAGCAGCTCGACCTCGAACACGAGCGTCGCCCCGGGCTTGATCCGCGGCGGCCGTCCCTGGTCACCATACGCCAGATCGGCTGGACACACCAGCCGGCTCTTGCCGCCCACCTTCATCAGCGGGACGCCCTCGCCCCAGCACTTGATGATCCCGGGCCCGAGCGGCAGCGTGATCGGCTCGCCGCGCTGGACGGAGCTGTCGAACACCGTGCCGTCGGTGAGGGAGCCGTGATAGTGGACCTTCACCTTGTCGCCGGCCTTCGGCGACGGGCCCGTGCCGGGCTTGAGCGTCGTGATGATGAGCCCGGAGGCGGTCTTGCTCGCGCCTTTCTCCACCACGGCCTTCGCGAGAAACGCCTCGCCGAGCTTCCTCTCGGCCGCCGCCGCGACAGCGAGCCGCGCGGTCTGGAGGCCGCGGATCTTCGGGCCCCAGGTCTCGAGCGACACCTTCGGCTCCTTCTTCAAGATGCCGTCGGTCATGCCGGCCTTCACGACGTCGAGCTCGGCCGCGTCGAGGGAGAACGTGGCGAGGTTCTGGCTGAGGATGAGCCCGAGCGCGTAGAGGGTCTTCTGCTCCTCGGTCTTGAGCTCCTGGGCCCGGGCCGGCGCGGCGAGTGCCAGCAGCAGCGAGAGGGTCAGGAGCCAGCGGAGAGGGCGACGCATGAGGCATCCTTTCTTGCGGCGGAGTTGGCGTAGGATATGTCCGATCTTCTCACGGGAGGGTACAGGATGCCCGAATCCATTCCGGCGCCGCTGATCATCGACACGCTCAAGGACACCTTCAGGGAGGCGCGCCAGGCCCTCGGCGCGGAGCTGCGGGAGCCCTCGCGCCACCAGCACCTCGGCTGGGTGCTGAGCGTGCCGGACACCCACCAGAAGACCGTCCTCGCCGCGCTCGACAAGGAGCAGGCGATCCGCGTCGTGACCTGCGCGACGGAGGACGAAGCCACGACGGCGGCCGCCGGGCTCTGGATGGGCGGCGAGCCGTGCGTGCTCATGATCCAGCACGCGGGGCTCTACGCCTCGGTCAACACGCTGCGCGGGGTCGCGCTGGACGGGCGGGTCCCGGTCTTCTACATGATCGGCCTCCTCCAGCGGGAGCGGGACAAGGACCCGCGGGAGTCACGCCACTCGATGGTGCGCTACGCCGAGCCGCTGCTCGACACCTTCGGCGTGCCCCACGCGCGCCTCGAGGGGCCGAACGACGTCCATCTGATCCCCGAGTACTACCGGCTCGCGCAGAAGCGCCGCGGGCCCGCCGCGGTCCTCGTAGGCCTGGAGACCATGTGATGGCGATGAGGCCCGAGGACGTGCTCCGTCTGATCGCCGCAGCGCGCGGCGACGCGATCTGCATCCCGACCATGACCACCGCGCCCGCGTGGCGCGACCTCGCCCCCGACGATCTGTCGGTCGCCTGCGTCGGCTTCATGGGCGGCGCCTCGGCGATGGGCCTCGGTCTGGCGCTCGCGCGCCCCGACCGCCGCGTCGTGGTCTTCGACGGCGACGGCTCGCTCCTGATGCAGCTCGGCTCGCTCGCGACGATCGCGGGCGCCGGCGCGCGCAACCTGACCCATCTCGTCTTCAAGAACGGGGTCTACCACACCTCCGGCTCGCAGGAGATTCCCGGCGGGCTCCAGGTGGACTTCGTCACCATGGCGAAGGGCGCGGGCTATCGCGCCGCCTACGCCGTCCACGAGCTCGACGACTTCAAGAAGCGCCTACGCTCGATGTTGACCGACCCGGGCCCGCTCCTGGTCGAGCTCTACACCGGGCTCTCCGAGAAGACGCCGATGACGGCGCGCGGCGGGCAGCCGTTCAACCAGCAGGCGGAGACGCTCAGGACGAAGCTCGTCAGGCCGCGCTGACCACCCGCCGGCGTCGGCCGGAAGGAGGCTTCCACCATGAGGCACGTTCGACACCTCTTCGCGATGGTGCTCGTTCTGATGATCGCGACCCTCGGAGCCTCGCCGGCCGCCGCGGCGCCCGAAGGGCAGATGACGTGGGCGGTTCACGTTTCACTCGCGCCCACGTGGTTCGATCCCGCGGAGACGTCCGGAATCATCACGCCCTTCATGTTCCTCTACGCGCTGCACGACGCCCTGGTGAAACCCATGCCGGGCCAGCCGATGGCGGCGAGCCTCGCGGAGTCGTGGAGCGCCACGCCCGACGGCCTCGTGTACGAGTTCGTCCTGCGCAAGGGGGTGCGATTCCACAACGGCGAGCCCGTCACCGCGGAGGACGTGAAGTTCTCCCTGGAGCGCTACCGCGGCACCGCCGCCGCGACCTACAAGGCGCGGATCGCCGCCGTCGAGGTCGTCGACCCGCAGCGGGTGCGCTTCCGCTTCAAGCGACCGTGGCCCGACTTCATGACGTTCTACGGGACGCCGGCGACCGGCGCCGGC
Organism: Candidatus Methylomirabilota bacterium; assembly: GCA_035260325.1. Classification (NCBI taxonomy): domain Bacteria; phylum Methylomirabilota (SeqCode); species Candidatus Methylomirabilota bacterium. Next base: position 16,362 of record DATFVL010000238.1, read on the forward strand.
TGGATCGTGCCAAAGAAATACGTCGAGAAGGTCGGCGACGACGGCTTCAAGAAGGCTCCGGTGGGCGCCGGCCCGTACAAGTTCGTCTCCTTCACGCCCGGCGTGGAGCTCGTGCTCGAAGCCTACGAGCAGTACTGGCGCAAGACCCCGAGCGTGAAGCGCCTCGTGTTCAAGGCGGTGCCGGACGAATCCACGCGCCTGGCGATGCTCAAGCGCGGTGAGGCCGACATCGCCTACTCCATCCGCGGTGCCTTGGCCGAGGAGCTGCGGCGGACGCCCGGGCTCACGCTCAAGCCCAACTATCCGCCGGGTACCTTCTGGCTCAACTTCATCGAGCAATGGGACACGAAGTCGCCCTGGCACGACCGGCGCGTGCGCCTGGCCGCCAACCTCGCGATCGATCGCAACGCGATCAACCAGGCCGAGACACTCGGCTTCTCGAAGATCACCTACAGCCTCATCCCCAGCGCGTTCGACTTCTTCTGGCAGCCGCCCGCGTACCCCTTCGACCCGGCCAAGGCCCGGCAGCTCCTCGCCGAGGCCGGCTATGCGAACGGCCTCGACGCCGGCGATTTCTACTGCGACGTGTCCTATGACAACCTCGGGGAGGCGGTGGTGAACTACCTGAAGGCGGTCGGCATTCGCGTCCAGCTCCGCCCGCTCGAGCGGGCGGCCTTCTTCGCGCAGTGGCGCGAGAAGAAACTCCGGAACATCGTCCAGAGCGGCTCGGGCGCGTTCGGGAATGCGGCGACCCGCCTCGAGGCGTTCGTCGCCGCGGGCGGCGCCTACGTCTACGGGAGCTACCCGGACATCGACGGGCTCTTCCAGGAGCAGGCGAGCGAGACGGATCGGAAGAAGCGCGAGGCCGTCCTCCACCGGATCCAACAGCTCATGCACGAGAAGGCGATGATCGTCCCGATCTGGGAGCTTGCCTTCATCAACGGCCACGGACCGAGCGTGGCGGAGTCAGGTCTCGGCCTGATCACCAACCACGCCTATTCCTCGCCGTACGAGGACCTGAAGCTCAAGCCCAGGTGAGCAGGCGAAGGCGGCGGTGACGGTCAGCGCGCGGTGAGATAGGGCCAGAGCGCGTCGGCGCCACGCTCGGCGACCGACCGGCCGAGCGCGGCCGACCACTCCGCTTCGCCCCCGAACTCGGCCCGCCACGACCAGAGCCGGCGCGTCACGAACTGGAGCTGGTGCTCCCAGGTGAAGCCGATCGCGCCGTGGACCTGGTGCGCGATCGAAGCGCCGACTCCCGCGGCCTCGCCGACACGGACCTTGGCGGCCGCGGTCTCGAACCACAGGTCGCGCCGGTCGGCAGCGCGGAACGCGTTCGCCGCAGCGATCCCCGCCGCGGCCGCGTGGCCGGCGAGGACGGCGAGATTCTGCTGGATCGCCTGGAACTGGCCGATCGGCTTCCCGAACTGGCGCCGCTCGGTCGCGTAGCGGGTCGCCAGCGCGAGGACCGCCTCGAGGCCGCCCGCCATCTGCGCCGAGCGGACGAGCGCGCCGTAGAGCCTGATGGCGTCTCGGGGTACACCGACGGGGGCGGGCGCGGCCGCGACGACCGGCGCGCCGGCGAACGCGAGCGTGTCGCGAGGCTCGCGCGCGAGGTTCGCGTCGGGCGTCACGCGCGCGCCGGCGGTCGCGACGAGCGCGACCGTCACGCGGCCGTCGGCCTCGTCCACGACGACGACGTGCTGCGCCGCGCGGCCCCACGGCACGCGCGTGGCCGTGCCGTCGAGCCGCAGGCCGCTGTCGCGGCGGACGAGCCTCAGGCGCTCGTCGCGCTGGACGGGGGCGAGGGTGAGCGGCCCCGTCGGCACCTCGAGCCCGGCCGCCGCGAGGAGCGCCGACCCGACGATCGTCTCGGCGAGGGGGAGCGGGACGGCGTGGCGCCCGGCGGCGCTGACGACGACGTAGGCGTCGCCCCACGTCCCGGAGGCACCGCCCTGGGCCTCCGGGACGAGCGGGAGCGTGAGGCCGTTCTCCTCGACCGCCTGCCACAGCGCCGCCGGCCACTCGCCCTTCTCCGCCGACTCGGCGACCTCGCGGGTCACGCGCTCGCCGAAGAGGCGTGTCACGACGTCGGCGAGGATCGCGCGCAGCTCGTTCATTTGTAACGAGGTCCGCGAGGCCGGCTCGAGCCGTGGGTGGCCTGAGAGAGGCGCGCGTCGCTCATCTGAGCCCCAAGCCGCGCGCGATGATGCCGCGCAGGATCTCGCGCGTCCCGCCGCGGAGCGAGAACGACGGCGCCGTCTGCGTGAGGTAGCCGAGCACCTGCTGGAGGTGGCTCCCCGTGTCGATCGTCGGCTCGAGCCCGAGCAGGGCGTGGACGACCTCGGGCACCTCCTGCTCGAAGGTCGTGCCGACGTCCTTCACCACCGCGGCTTCGAGGTTCGGGTTCTCGCCGGCCTCGAGCATCGTCGCGACGGAGAGCGACATCTGGCGGAGCGTCGCCAGGTGCGCGACCAGCCGCCCGACGACGGCCGCGGCGCGCTCGCCGGGGTCCTTGCCCGCCTCACGGATCAGCTCGAGGATCAGCGCGAGGCTCGAGAGGTAGCGCTCGGGACCGCTCCGCTCGAAGGCGAGCTCGGTCGTCACCTGCTTCCAGCCCGCGTCCTCCTCGCCGACGCGCATCTCTTCGGGCACGAACGCGTCCTCGAAGACGAGCATGTTGAAGTGGTGCGAGCCGCGGAGGTCGAGGATCGGGTTGATCGTGATGCCGGGCAGCTTCGTGTCCACGAGGAACTGCGTGAGCCCCTCGTGCTTCTTCGCCGGGTCGTGGCGCGTCCGGAAGAGGGCGATCATGTAGTCGGAGCGGTGGGCGTTGCTCGTCCACACCTTGGTGCCGTTGACGCGGTAGCCGCCCGCCACGCGCTCGGCGCGCGTCCGGATCGAGGCGAGGTCCGAGCCGGAATCGGGCTCGCTCATCCCGATGGCGAACGCCAGCTCGCCGCGGGCAATCGCCGGCAGGAATCGCTGGCGCTGGGCCTCGGTGCCGAAGCGCAGCAGGAGCGGGCCCGACTGGCGGTCGGCGACCCAGTGGGCCGACACCGGCGCGCCGGCGGCCAGCGTCTCCTCGAGGACCACGTAGCGCTCGAGAGCGCTCCGCTCGTGCCCGCCGTAGCGCTTGGGCCACGTCATGCCGATCCAGCCGCGCGCGCCCATCTTCCGGCTGAACTCGCGGTCGAACCCGCCCCACGAGCGCGCGCGCTGTGCGGGCGTGTGCCCGCCGAGCTCGGCGTGGAGGAATTCTCTCACCTCAACGCGCAGCGCCTCGGCCGCCGGCGGCAGCTCGCCCAGCTCGAAGTGGAACGTCGGCATCAGCCGTACGCCTCGCGCTTCCGCAGCTCGACGAAGAGGCCGTGCGCGTCGCGCGGATGCACCCACGCGATGTCCTTGTCCGCGCGGTGGTCCACCTTCACGCCGTGCTTCCTGAGGCGCTCGACGCTCCCGGGGACGTCCTTGCACTCGAAGCCGACGAGGTAAACGCCCTCGCCGTGCTTCGCGAGAAAGCGCCCGACGCTCTTGGCCGGATCGGTCGGCTGGAGCAGCTCGATGTGGCCGATCCCCGTCGGCAGGATCGCGTTCTTGAAGCCGAACTCCTTGGACTCCGCGCGGTGATGAACGCGGAGCCCGAAGACCCGTGTGTACCGCTCGATCGCCGCGTCGAGGTCGCGGACGACGACCGACAGCTCCACGATGTCGCCGAGCATGGGCGCCTCCTTGAGACGACGGCGGGATCATACAGTAGAATCTGGTCGCGATGGGCGGCAAGCGCTGGGCGCTGTCGGTGCCGGTCGAGGGCGTGAGCCTCGCCGAGCACGCCGAGGTCGCGCGCGAGGCCGAGCGGCTCGGCTACACCGACGCGTGGTCGCTCGAGGTGGACGGCGTGGACTGCTTCACGCCGCTCGCCGTCGTCGCGCCGGCGACGCGGCTGCGCGTCGGGACGGCGATCGCCAACGTCTACACGCGCGGCCCGGCGACGCTCGCCTCGTCGGCCGCCGGCCTCGCCGACCTCGCGCCGGGCCGCTTCTGCCTCGGCATCGGCGCCGGCTCCCAGCCGATCGTCGAGGCCTGGAACGGCGGCGTCTTCGCGCGGCCCGCGACGCGCGTGCGCGAGATGGCGCAGTTCCTCCGCCGGGCGCTCGCCGGCGAGCGCGTCGTCTTCCACGGGGAGACGTTCAGCGTGGACGGCTTTCGCCTGACCAAGCCGCCGGCCGAGCCCGTCCCCATCCACGTCGCGGCGCTCCGCCCGGGCATGCTCCGCGTCGCGGGCGAGGTGGGCGACGGCGCCATCCTCAACTGGCTCGCCGTCGAGGACGTGCCGACGTCGATCGCCGTCGTGCGCGACGCGGCGCTCCGGGCCGGGCGCGACCCCGCGGCGATCGAGATCACGGTGCGGCTCCTGATCAACGTGGACCCGCCGGGGCCCGCGTCCGACGTGGCCGTGCGCCGGCACGTGACCGCCTACCTGAACGTCCCCGTCTACAAGGCGTTCCACGAGTGGCTCGGGCGGAGCGCCGCGCTCGGGCCGATGTGGGACGCGTGGGCCGCGGGCGACCGGAAGGGCGCGGTCGCCGCCGTGCCCGCGACGGTCATCGGCGACCTCATCATCCGCGGCTCGGCGGCGGAGATCCGCGCCCACGTCCACCGCTACCTCGACGCGGGGATCGACACCGCGTTTCTCGCGCTCTCGACCATGGAGCAGGATCCGGCGCGGAAGCGTGAGATCATGCTGCAGGCGCTCCGCGCCCTGGCACCGGGCGCGCGCTAAGGAGACCCGACGATGACGACCCCCGGCCCGTTCGTGTCGGCGACCGCGATGCTCGACGCCCTCGACAAGAAGCAGGTCTCGGCGGTGGAGCTGCTCCAGCTCCACCTCGAGCGGATCGCGCGGCACAATCCCGCGCTCAACGCCATCGTCGTGTCCGACTTCGAGCGCGCGCGGGCACAAGCGGAGGCGGCGGACGCCGCGCGCTCCCGCGGCGGGCGCGGCGCGCTGCTCGGGCTGCCGATGACGCTGAAGGAGTCGATCAACGTCAAGGGCCTCCGCACCACCGTCGGCGTGCCCGACTTCGCCCGCTTCGTCTCGGAGCACGACGCGCCGGCGACGACGCGGGTACGCGCGGCGGGCGCGGTCGTCATGGGCAAGACGAACGTGCCCCCGATCCTCGCCGACTGGCAGTCGGACAATCCCGTCTACGGCCGCACGGTGAACCCGTGGGACCCGACGCGGACGCCGGGCGGCAGCTCGGGCGGAGGCACGGCGGCGCTGGCCGCGGGGCTGACGGCCCTCGAGGTCGGCAGCGACATCGGGGGCTCGATCCGCGTGCCCGCGGCGTTCTGCGGCGTCTACGGCCTGAAGCCGAGCGAGACCGCGCTCCCCAGGAGCGGCCAGTTCCCCTACCCGCCGATGCCGAACACCGGCGTCGTGATGGGCGTCCAGGGCCCGCTCGCCCGGAGCGCGGCGGACCTCGCGCTCGCGTTCGACGTGCTCGCCGGTCCCGACACCGGTGAGGACGTCGCCTGGCGGCTCGAGATCCCCGCGGCGCGCCACGCGCGGCTGCGCGACTTCCGCGTCGCCGTGCTCCCGCCGATCGAGTGGCTCCCCGTGAGCGCCGAGATCGTCGCGGCGCTCGACCGGCTCGTGTCGGGGCTCGAGGGCGCGGGCGTCGCCGTCAAGCGGGCCCAGCCCGAGCTCCTCGGCGACCACCGCCGGCACCACGCGCTCTACCGGTCGCTGCTCGCCGCGGTCACCGTCTCGCGCGTCGGCGAGGAGGAGCGGCAGCGGCGCATCGTGATGTGGCGCGGCCGCGAGGACGAGTTCGGCCGCGCGGCCCTGCGCGGCCTCGAGGCGAGCGCGGCCGAGTACGTCGGCTACTTCGCCCAGCGCGAGCAGTTCCGCGCGGCCTGGCGCGCCTTCTTCCGCGAGTGGGACGTGCTCCTCGCGCCGAACACGCTCGTCCCCGCATTCCCGCACGCGCCCAAGCCGTGGCCGGCCGATGCCCCGTCGCTCCACGACACGGTGGAGGTGGACGGCCAGGCGGTCCTCTACGACCTCCAGCTCGTGCACCCCGGCATCGCCACGCTCGCCGGCCAGCCAGCCGTCGCGTTTCCCGCGGGACTGACGCGCGCGGGCCTGCCGATCGGATTCCAGGCGATCGGACCGTACCTGGAAGACCGGACGCCGATGGCGTTCGCCGCGCTGGCCGAGCGCGAGTTCGGAGGGTTCACGCCGCCGCCGCGCTTCGCGTGAGTAGTATCGGACGGCCGACGCCGATGAAGCTGCGCAAAGGATTCCGGCAGCTGGTGGACGAGGCGAAGGCGCGGATCCGGACGATCGGCCTCGACGAGGCCCGCGCGCGCCTCGGCCGGGACGACGTCGTCTTCGTGGATCTCCGCGACGTCCGCGAGCTCGAGCGCGAGGGCATGATCCCGGGCGCCTTCCACTGCCCCCGCGGCATGCTCGAGTTCTGGATCGACCCCGAGAGCCCGTATCACAAGGACGTCTTCGCCTCCGGCAAGGAGTTCGTTTTCTACTGCAACGGCGCCTGGCGGTCGGCGCTCGCCACCGACGTGGCCCAGCAGATGGGGTTGGCACCGGTGTGCGAGATGGACGGCGGCTTCACCGCGTGGAAGAACGCCGGCTTCCCCGTCGCCGAGCGGCCGACGCGGAAGCCCGCGTAGGGAGCCCCCCGGACCATCGGCCCGAGCGCCTCGGGGTTTTCCCGGACGCGCATTCCCCTGCATCGTCGTGGACCCCCTCGCACCGGATTTCCGGGATTCAACGGATTGCCGGACGCGTCCGGGAATTCGAGCATGAAGGGAGAGAGTGCATCCGGAGGGAATGTGAACCGGGACTGGGTTCTGTTCCAGCTGCAGGAAGCGCGCGATGAAATCCACCGGACGATCGCGCAGATAGAGGTCAATCCCGACTACGACGTCGGTGAGCTCGTGGTCGCGATGGAGAATCTCTACCACCACCTGAACACCGCCTGGAACTCGCGCGACGAGCAGGCGGGACGCATCGCGGCCGCCACTCGGGAGGATTTCTACCGCTGGCGTCGCTTCCCCGAGGATATCCGCCTGGGGCGCTGACGTCAGGCCCGCCGGCCGCCGGCCATCATCCGGAGGAACGCCGGCGACAGGCGCGGATCGAGCGTGTCGCGGATGCCGTCGCCGAGGAGATTGAAGGCGAGCACGGTGACCGTGATCGCCAGGCCCGGGAAGAAGACCAGCCACCAGTACGGCACCAGCGACGTCAGCGACTCGGCCAGCATGTTGCCCCAGGTCGGCGTGGGCGGCGGGATGCCGACGCCGAGGAAGCCGAGCGCCGCCTCGATGATGATCGCGACGCCGAGGTGGGCGGTGGCGAGCACGAGGTAGGGCGCCAAGCACTGCGGCAGCACGTGGAACGCCATGACCCGGAACTGGGAGCCGCCGGCCGCGCGCGCGGCCTCGACGTACGACTGCTCGCGAATCGTCAGCGCGACCGAGCGGATGACGCGGTTGCCGAACGGGATGCGCGTGATCGCGATGGCGACGATCACCGCCGCCATGCCCGTGCCGATCGCCATCGAGATCGCCATGGCCAGGATCAGGTCGGGAAAGGACTGGAGCACTTCGGTGATCCGCTGGCTGACGAGGTCGAACCTACCGCCGAGGTAGCCGCTGGCCACGCCCCAGAGCGCCCCAACCGTCGTGCCGAGCAGCACGGAGGCGAACGCGACGACGAGCGACGAGCGCGCGCCGTAGATGACCCGGCTCAGCGTGTCACGGCCGACCTGGTCCGTGCCGAAGAGGCTGTGGGCGTCCGGGGGCTTCGTCATGCGGCGGAAGTCGGTCTTCAGCGGATCGGCCGGCGCGATGAGCGGCGCCGTGATCGCCACGACGACGACGAGCAGACCGACGACGCCGCCGGCCACCGCCAGGGGATTGCGGCGGGCGAACGACGCCAGCTCGCGCGCGACGGAGCGCTCGGGCAGGGGCTCCACCAGGGTCGCGGCTCGCACGGCCGTCATCGGTAGTGGATGCGCGGGTCAAGCCAGGCATAGCTCAGATCGACCGCGACGTTGATGAAGACGAAGATGACCGCGTAGAGCAGGACCAGGTTCTGGACGACGACGACGTCGCGCTCGATCACGGCGACGACGAGCGAGCGGCCGAGCCCCGGCACGCCGAACGCCTGCTCGACCGCCACCGACCCGCCGAGAACGAACCCCATCAGGATCCCTGAGAGCGTCACGACCGGCAGGAGGGCGTTCGGCAGCGCGTGGCGGAGGACGACGAGCGCCTCTTTCAGGCCCTTGGCGCGCGCCGTGCGGACGTAGTCCTCGCGGATCACCTCGAGCAGGCACGAGCGCGACATGCGGGCGATGTACGCGCCCTGGCCGAGGCCCAGCACGATGGCGGGTCCGATGACGAGCTGGACGTTCGCCCACGGATCCTGCCAGAGGTGCACGACGAGCAGCGGGGCCTTGTAGCCGAACCAGAAGAGCGCGGCGAGGACGATCAGCATCCCGAGCCAGAAGCCGGGGATCGCGAGGAACAGGACCGCGAGCGAGCGCGCGACGTTGTCGGAGAGGCTGTTCGGGCGAAAGGCGCTGACGATGCCGATGGGCAG
>DATFVL010000239.1 GCA_035260325.1 Candidatus Methylomirabilota bacterium
ACTTCGTCTATCTCGTCGGCGACCCGGTGGCCCGCGAGTGCGTCGTGGTGGATCCCGCGTGGGAGATCGACACGATCGTCGACACCGCGCAGGCCGACGACATGCGGCTCACCGGCGCGCTGGTGACGCATACGCATCAGGACCACGTGGGCGGCAGCCTCGCCTCGTGGGGCATGCCCGGCCGCATCCCCGGTGTCGAGGAGCTACTCGCGCGCGTGCCGCTCAGGGTCTACGTGCACAAGGCGGAGCGGGAATTCCTGCCGGGGCTCGGCTCCGATCTCGTGAAAGTCGACAACCACGACACGCTGGCGATCGGACGGCTTGCCCTGATGTTCCTGCATACGCCGGGGCATACGCCCGGCTCGCAGTGCTTCCTCGTCGACGGCCGGCTCGTCTCCGGCGACACGCTCTTCATCGGCTCGTGCGGGCGCACGGACCTGCCCGGCAGCGATCCGAGCGAGATGTACTACTCGCTCACGCAGCGGCTCGGCGCGCTGCCCGACGAGACGCTGCTCTTCCCGGGCCACAACTACGGTGGACCGTCGTCCACCATCGGCGCCGAGAAGCGTCAGAACCAGTTCATGCGGTTCGCGTCGCTCGGCGATTTCCTCCGGACCATGGGCGGCGGCGCCCGCACGGTCCAGCCGTAGGCCCCGCGTGATCTCCGGCGGCGAGGTCGCCACGCTGCTGACTCGCCATGGGTTCGACTTCTTCACGGGCGTGCCGTGCTCGCTCGTCGAGGACGTCATCGCGGTCCTCGAGACGGAGCGCGAGGCGCCGTACGTGGCCGCCGTGCGCGAGGACGCCGCCGTCGGCCTGGCCGCCGGCGCCTGGCTCGCGGGCCGCCGGCCGTGTGTCCTCATGCAGAACTCGGGCCTCGGCACGAGCCTCAACGCGCTCGCATCGCTGTCGCTGATGTACGGGCTTCCCGTGCTGGTCGTCGTGACCTGGCGCGGCCATGAGGGCAAGGACGCGCCGGAGCACATCCTCACCGGACGCATCACGCCGCAGATCCTCGACCTGCTCGGCATGCCATACCGCGTGCTCTCCGCCGAAAGCGCGGCCGACGACATCGCGTGGGCCGCGAAGGAGATGGACACGCGCATGCAGCCGGTGGCCATCGTCGTCCCCCCGAGGGTGGTGCAAACGGGTGGTGGGGCTCATCACGACGCGGGCGTTCGGCACGACGTCGAGCCTCGCCGACCGTCGGGCGCCGGAGGGCCTGCGACGGCGCCCCGCGGGCCCGCGCCCCTCGTCCCGCGCATCTCGCGGCTGGCGGCGATCACGGCCGCCCGCAAGGCGATCGGCACCGAGCCGATCGTGCATGCCAACGGCTACATCTGCCGCGAGTCGTTCTCCGTCGGCGACCGACCGCAGAACTTCTACATGATCGGCTCGATGGGCCTGGCCTCCGCGATCGGCCTCGGCCTCACGCTCGCGCAGGCCGAGCGCGCCGCCGTCGTGTTCGACGGCGACGGCAACCTCCTCATGAACTTCGGGATCCTCGCCATGGTCGGCGGGCTGAGGCCCCGGCGCCTCGTCCACGTCGTGTTCGACAACGAGGTCTACGGCTCCACGGGCAACCAGATCTCGCCCTCGCGCGGCGTGCGCCTGGACCGCGTGGCCGCGGCGGCCGGCTACGGCACGGTGGCCGCCGTCACCACGGCCGCGGAGACGGAGTCGGCCGTGCGCGCCGCGCTCGGCGCCGACGGGCCGCACTTCGTGCTGGTGAAGACGACCGCGGCGGAAGCGGACGTTCCGCGCATCCCGTACAGCCCGGCGGAGATCCGCGATCGCTTTCGGGCCAGCCTGTGACGCCACGGCGCACGACCACGCTCAAACGGCTCGTCACGCGCCCGGAGATCGCCTTCCTGATGGAAGCGCACAGCGGGCTTTCCGCGCGCATCGTGGAGGAGGCCGGGTTCGAGGGCGTCTGGGGCAGCGGGCTGACGATCTCGGCGGCCTTCGGCGTGCGTGACAACAACGAGCTGTCCTGGTCGCAGGTGGTGGACCACGTGGCGTTCATGACCGAGGCGACGTCGATCCCGCTCCTCCTCGACGGCGACACGGGCCACGGCAACTTCAACAACATGCGGCGGCTCGTACGCAAGCTCGAGCAGGTCGGGGTGGCCGGCGTCACCATCGAGGACAAGCTCTTCCCGAAGACCAACTCGTTCCTGCGCTCCGAGTTGCAGCCGCTGGCCGACGTCGAAGAGTTCTGCGGCAAGATCAAGGCGGGCAAGGACAGCCAGACCGACGCCGACTTCGTGCTGGTCGCGCGCGTCGAGGCGCTCATCGCGGGCTGGGGTCTCGCGGAGGCCATCAAGCGCGCGGAG
>DATFVL010000240.1 GCA_035260325.1 Candidatus Methylomirabilota bacterium
CCGCCACTTCCTGCCCGCGGCCCTGGCGCTCGGCGACGCCCACGAGGCGGTGGGCGAGCGCCGCGAAGCCGTCCGCGCGTGGGAGCGGGCCGCGGAGGTCCAGCCCGCGCTGCCGCTCCTCGCGCGGCTCGAGCGCGCCTACCGCGAGGAGGGGCGCCCGAGCCGGATGATCGCGCTCTACCGCGGGGCGATCGACCGGGCGCCCGACGACCTGTCGCTCGCCGTCGCGCTCGGGCGCGTCTTCTTCGAGCTCGAGATGCTCGACGAGGCCGCCGACGAGCTCGAGAAGGTCGAGGTCCGGGCGCCCGACCTCCCGGCCGTCCACGCCTTCCTGGGCGCGGTGTTCGAGCGGCGCGGCGAGACCCGTGAGGCGTTCGCCGAGTACCGGCGCGCCCTCCAGCTCGCCCAGGGGTTCGACTGGCCGCACCGCTGCGCGGCGTGCGGCGCCACGGCGCCGACCTGGCAAGACCGCTGCCCGCGCTGCCGCCGCTGGAACACGCTGCGCCCCGCGCACCGCTGAGCGGGAGCGTCGCCGCCCGTGAAGACGGTCGCCACCGCCCTCCTGGACCTCGTCTTTCCCGCGCTCTGTCCGGTCTGCCAGACCCGCCTGGGCGCCGGCCGGCGCGATCCCCTCTGCGGGGGATGCTGGGACGCGATCGAGCGCATCGCGCCGCCCTACTGCGACGCGTGCGGCGCGCCGGGGCCGCCGCGCTGCGCGTCCTGCGCCGCGGCGCCGCCCGCGTGGGACTACGCGCGTAGCGCCGCGCGCTACGCCGGCCCGCTGCGCGAAGCGCTCCACGCGTTCAAGTTCGCGGGGCGGCGCGCGCTCGCGCGGCCGCTGGCCGACCTCCTGGTCGAGGAGTGTCTTCCCGCGCTGCCTCCGGGCATCGCCGCGGTCGTCCCGGTGCCGCTCGGGTGGGAGCGCGAGCGGGAGCGTGGCTTCAACCAGGCGCGCCTCCTGGCCGAGCGCGTGGCGGGGCGCCTCGGCGTCCCGCTCCGTCCACGCTGGACGGTCCGGGTGCGCGCGACCCCGCCGCAGAGCGACCTCGCCGCGGCGGAGCGGCGGGCGAACGTCCGGGGGGCGTTCCGCGCGTCGGCCGCGGCCGCCGGGCGGCACGTGCTCGTCGTGGACGACGTCTTCACCACCGGCGCGACGCTCGGCGAGTGCGCGACGGCGCTCCGCGACGCCGGCGCGGCCCGTATCGGGCTCCTGACAGTTGCCCGCGTCCTCTGAGCCACCGTATAATCGGATGACGCTGTCCGGTACTGACGTGCCGCAGCCCCCACAAGGAGCCCTTCGATGAGCATTCGAGTCGGCGTCAACGGATTCGGCCGGATCGGGCGCGTCTTCTTCCGCACCGCCCTCGAGGCGAGCGACATCGAGGTGGTCGGCGTCAACGACCTGGCGGACGCCAAGACGCTCGCGCACCTGCTGAAGCACGACTCGGTCCACGGCACGCTCGCGGCCGACGTGCAGGCGAAGGGCGAGGCGATCTTCGTGAACGGGCGCGAGGTCCGCGTCTGCGCCCAGAAGGATCCGGCGGCGCTGCCGTGGAAGGAGCTCGGGGTGGACGTCGTCGTCGAGTCCACCGGCATCTTCCGCGACACCGCGACCGCCTCGAAGCACCTCCAGGCCGGGGCGAAGAAGGTCGTCATCACGGCCCCGGCGAAGGATCCCGACGCCACGATCGTCCTCGGCGTCAACGAGCAGACCTACGACCCCGTGAAACACCGGATCATCTCGAACGCGTCCTGCACCACGAACTGCCTGGCCACGACGGTGAAGGTGCTGGACGATGCGTTCGGCGTGACGCGCGGCTTCGCCTCGACCGTGCACTCGTACACGAACGACCAGCCCGTGCACGACTTCCCGCACAAGGACCTCCGGCGGGCGCGCGCCGCGGCGGTGAGCATGATCCCGACGACGACGGGGGCGGCGACCGCGGTGGGCCTCGTGCTGCCGAAGCTCAAGGGCAAGCTCGACGGCATCGCGATCCGCGTGCCGACCGCCAACGTCTCCGTGGTGGACCTCGTCGCCGAGCTCGCCAAGCCCGCGACCGTCGCCGCGGTGAACGACGCCTTCCGCGCGGCCGCGGCGGGCCCGCTCCGGGGCATCCTCGACGCCACGGACGAGGAGCTGGTCTCCTGCGACTTCAACGGCAACCCGCACTCGTCCATCGTGGACCTGCCGTCCACGGCGCTCGTCGACGGCAACCTGATCAAGGTCCTCGCCTGGTACGACAACGAGTGGGGGTACTCCAGCCGCGTGCGCGACCTGATCCGGTTCATCGGCAAGACGCTGTAGGCCGGGCTTGCCGAAGCTCACGCTCGAGCAGCTGGACCTCGCGGGCAAGCGCGTCTTCCTCCGCGCCGACCTCAACGTCCCGCTCGCGGAGGGCGGGATCGCGGACGACACCCGGCTCCGGGCGGTGCTTCCTACGATCCGGTACGCGCTGAAGGCCGGCGCCGCGGTCGTCCTCGCCTCCCACCTGGGCCGGCCGAAGGGCCGGGACCCGCGGTACTCGCTGCGGCCCGTCGGCGAGCGCCTCGCGGCGCTCCTGGGCCAGGCGGTCGAGCTTGCCCCCGACTGCGTCGGGCCCGAGACCGCCGCGCGCGCGCGGGCGCTCGCGCCGGGCGACGTCCTGCTCCTGGAGAACCTCCGGTTCCATCCCGGGGAGGAGAAGAACGACGACGCGTTCGCCCGCGAGCTCGCCGCGCTCGCCGACTGCTACGTGAACGACGCGTTCGCCGCCGCGCACCGGGCGCACGCCTCGATCGACGCGATCACGCGCCACCTCCGGCCCGCCGCGGCCGGGCTGCTCATGCGGCGGGAGCTCGACGCGCTCGGCAGGATCCTCGAGGCGCCGGCCCGGCCGCTCGTGGCGATCCTCGGCGGCGCGAAGGTCTCGGACAAGCTCGCGCTCGTCGGCCACCTGCTCGAGCGGGTGGACGCCCTCCTGATCGGCGGCGCCATGGCCTTCACGTTCCTCCAGGCGTTGGGCCACGCGGTGGGGCGCTCGCTCGTCGAGGCCGGCCGCGTCGAGACGGCGCGCGGCGCGCTCGAGACGGCGCGGCGGCGCGGCGTCCGCGTCGGGCTGCCCGTGGACGCGCTCGTCGCCGAGGGCCTCGACAGCCCGTCGGGCCGCGCGGTCGGCGTGCGCGAGATCCCGCCCGACCTCATGGGCCTCGACATCGGCCCGCGCACGGCGGAGGCGTTCGCGGCCGAGCTGCGCACGGCGCGGACGATCGCGTGGAACGGGCCCATGGGCGTCTTCGAGAAGGCGCCGTTCGCCGGCGGCACGCTCGCGGTCGCGCGCGCCGTGGCCGCGGCCCCCGCGTTCTCGGTCGTCGGCGGCGGCGACACGATCGCCGCGGTCGCCCAGGCCGGCGTGGCCGACCGCATCGGCTACGTCTCGACGGCGGGCGGCGCGTTCCTCGAGTACCTCGAGGGGCGGAAGCTCCCGGGCGTCGAGGCGCTGGCGGAGGCCGCGTGAGGACGCCGCTCGTCATCGGCAACTGGAAGATGAACGGCGCCGTCGCGGAGTCGAAGGCGCTCGCCGGCGCGCTCCGCGAGGGCCTCAAGCGCCCGCGCGGCGTGCAGGTGGTCGTCTGCCCGCCGTTCACGGCGCTCGCGGCGGTCGGGGAGATCCTCGCCGGCGGGCCGATCCTCCTCGGCGCGCAGACCTGCCACCACGAGCCGTCGGGCGCCCACACGGGCGAGATCGCGCCGCCGATGCTCGTGGAGCTCGGCTGCCGCTACGTGCTGCTCGGCCACTCCGAGCGCCGGCGGGAGATCGGGGAGTCCGACGAGCTGATCAACAAGAAAGTCCGCGGCGCGCTCGCGCACGGCCTCACGCCGGTGCTCTGCGTCGGCGAGACCGCCGACGAGCGGCGGCAGGGGCTCACGTTCCCGACGGTCGAGGGCCAGCTCCGCGCCGGGCTCGCCGGCCTGGCGCCGGACCAGCTCGACAAGGCCACCCTCGCCTACGAGCCCGTCTGGGCGATCGGCACGGGTGTCAACGCGACCGCCGGCCAGGCGGCCGAGGTGCACGGCTACCTCCGCGGGCTCGTCGCCGAGCTCGCGTCGAAGGAGATCGCGCAGGCGGCCCGGATCCTCTACGGCGGCAGCGTCAACGCCGAGAACGCCGAGGGGCTCGTCGCCGAGGTCGAGATCGACGGCGCGCTCGTCGGGGGCGCCAGCCTGAGCGCGCCGACGTTCATCACGATCGTCAGGAAGGCGGCGCGCGGCGGCGCGGCGTCGAAGGAGTGAGGGAATGCACATCGCGCTGATCGTCGTCCACGTCCTCGCGTGCTTCGCGATCATGGGCATCGTGCTCCTCCAGGCGGGCAAGGGCGCCGACATCGGCTCCGCGTTCGGCGGCGCCGGCACGCAGGCGGTCTTCGGCTCGATGGGGACGCCGACGATCCTCGGGAAGATCACGACCGTGATCGCGATCGTCTTCACGCTGACCTCGTTCAGCCTCGCCCTGATGGGCGGCGAGCGCGGGGGCTCGGTCGTGCGCGAGGCCCCGTCCGCGCCGGCCGCCCCGGCACCGAGCGTCCCGGCCCCGGCCGCGCCGGCCCCCGCGGCGCCCGCGCCGCCCGTAGCGCCGCGCTGAGCGTGAGACCGGCCGCCGCCGTCCCAGCCCTGGCGCTCGCGGTCGCCCTCGCCGTCGCGGCGTGCGGCGGCGAGGCCGACAGCGCCGTCGACCAGGGCGTCGGCCGCCCGGGCGACACGCCCGCCCACGGCGACACCTTCATCGAGGCGCTGACCGGCAACATCTCGGGCCTGATCCCGAACGTGCTGACCGACAGCCCGTCGTTCGAGGTCGGCTCGCTGATCTACAACGGCCTCGTGACGCGCGATCGCGACCTCAACCTCGTGGGCGAGCTCGCGGAGTCATGGAAGTTCAGCCGGGACTGCCTCGACCTCACCCTCACCCTGCGCCGGAACGCGCGCTGGCACGACGGCCGGCCCTTCACCGCCGCGGACGTCATCTTCACGTACGAGACGATGATCAACCCCAAGACGCCGACCGCGTACCGCGAGGACTTCAAGGCGGTCGAGTCCGTCGAGGCGCCGGCCCCGTACACCGTGCACGTCCGCTACAAGCAGCCCTACGCGAAGGCCCTGCAGAGCTGGGGAATCTGGATGCTGCCCCGGCACCTGCTCGAGCCGTACGTGCGCGAGGGCAAGCTTCGCGAGGCGCCCCAGAACCGCACGAGCCCGGTCGGCACGGGCGCGTACCGGTTCCGCGAGTGGAAGCCCGGCGAGAAGGTGGTGCTCGTCGCCAACCCCGACTACTTCGAGGGCCAGCCGTACATCTCGCGCGTCGTGTACCGCATCATCCCGAGCCAGGCGACGATCTTCCTCGAGCTGAAGGCCAGAGGCGTCGACGCGGCGGGGCTCACCGCGCTGCAGTTCAAGCGCCAGACCGAGTACCCCGCCTTCCGCAAGGCGTACCACAAGTACGAGTACCCGGCGAACGCCTATACCTATCTCGGCTTCAACCTGAAGGACCCGCGCTTCGCCGACCGGCGCGTGCGGCAGGCGATCGCGCACGCCATCGACAAGCAGGAGCTGATCGACGGCGTGCTGCTCGGCCTCGGGCGCGACGCCACGGGCCCCTACAAGCCCGGGACGTGGGCCCACAACCCGAACGTCAAGCGTTACCCGCACGACATGGCGAAGGCGCGCGCGCTGCTCGCGGAGGCGGGGTGGAAGGCGAACGACGACGGCGTGCTCGTGGACACGCACGGCCAGCCGTTCGCGTTCGAGCTCCTGACGAACCAGGGGAACGACGAGCGCAAGAAGGTCGCGGAGATCGTCCAGGCCTCGCTGAAAGACCTCGGCATCCACGTGGACATCCGTGTGATCGAGTGGGCGTCCTTCCTCAAGGAGTACATCAAGAAGCGCCGGTTCGACGCGATCATCCTCGGCTGGGGCATCGGGCTCGACCCCGACCAGTACGAGATCTGGCACTCGTCGAAGACCGGGCCGGACGAGCTCAACCACATCTCCTACACGAACCCCGAGGTGGACGCGTTGCTCGAGCAGGGGCGGCGGTCGTGCCGGCAGGCGGAGCGCAAGACGTACTACGACCGGCTCCAGGCGATCCTCGCCGAGGACCAGCCGATCGTGTTCCTCTACTTCCGCGACGCGCTGCCCGTCGTCTCCTCGCGCGTCCGCGGCATCGTGCCGGCGCCGAACGGGATCCGGTACAACTTCAACGAGTGGTATGTGCCGAAGCACCTGCAGCGCTACACGGCGGGGTGACCGCGCGGGTACGATAGAATAACGCGGCATGTTCCGGTACGCGCTCCGGCGTCTCCTCCTGGCGTTCCCCCTCCTGATCGGCATCACCTTCGTCTCCTTCGTCGTGATCCACCTGGCGCCGGGTCGCCCCGGCGAGGTGGTGACGGGCGAGCTGAGCGCCGAGTCGCAGAAGGAGCTGTGGCAGATGCTGGAGAAGGAGTACGGGCTCGACAAGCCGCTCCACGTCCAGTACTGGACCTGGCTCGGCCGGCTCGCCCGGCTCGACTTCGGCCGGTCGTTCTCGCCCGACGCGCGGCCCGTCCTCCAGAAGATCGGCGAGCGGCTCCCGATCACGCTGCTCCTCAACATCATCGAGATGCTGATCATCATTGCGTTCGCCGTCCCGATCGGCGTCCTCTCGGCGACGCGCCAGTACTCGCTGTTCGACAAGGTCACCACGGTCTTCGTCTTCGTCGGCTTCGCGACGCCCGACTTCTGGCTCGCGCTGCTCCTCATGATCCTCTTCGGCGTGCAGCTCGGGTGGCTGCCCATCTCGGGCCTGCGCTCGCTCAACTGGGAGTACCTGTCGTTCTGGCGCCAGCAGTGGGACTTCGCGGGCCACCTCCTCCTGCCGATCGTCGTCGCCACCTTCGGCGGGCTCGCCGGCTTCTCCCGCTACATGCGCCAGTCCATGCTCGAGGTCATCCGGCAGGACTACGTGCAGTCGGCGCGCGCCAAGGGGCTCCCGGAGCGCGTCGTGATCGGCAAGCACGCGCTCCGGAACGCGATGCTCCCGGTCGTGACCGTGCTGGGCCTGTCGCTGCCGGGGCTCATCGGCGGCAGCGTGATCGTGGAGTCCATCTTCGCGATCCCCGGGATGGGCCAGCTCATGGTCCAGGCGGTGTTCGAGCGCGACTACCCGGTGATCATGGGCAACCTCGTCATCGTCTCGACCCTCACGCTGGGCGCCAACCTCCTCGCCGACCTCACCTACAGCCTCGTCGATCCGCGGATCCGCGTCGGCGCGCGCCGGGGTCGACGGTGAGCGCGTGAGGGCGTTCTGGAAGGCGTTCCGCCGCAACCGCCTGGCGCTGGTCGGCGGGGTGGTCGTGGCCTTGCTCGCCGCGCTCGCGATCCTGGCGCCCGCGATCGCGCCGTGGGACGCCAACCGGCCCGACGTGAAGAAGATCCTCGACGCCCCGTCGCAGATCCACCCGCTCGGCACCGACCTGCTCGGCCGTGACGTGCTCTCGCGGATGCTCTACGGCGCGCGCGTGTCGCTCGCCGTGGGCTTCGTCTCCGTCGGCATCGCGTCGCTGATCGGCACCATGCTGGGCGCCGCCGCCGGCTACAACGGCGGCGTCGTGGACGGGGCCATCATGCGGCTCGTGGACCTCATGCTCGTGTTCCCGCGCTTCTTCCTGCTGCTCGCGGTCCTCGCCTTCCTGCGCCCGTCCATCTGGACGATCATGGCGGTCATCGGGCTCACGGGCTGGATGGGGGTCGCGCGCCTCGTGCGCGCCGAGTTTCTCGCGCTGAAGGAGCGCGAGTTCGTCCTCTGGTCGCAGGCGGTCGGCGCGAGCGGCTTCCGGGTCATCTGGCGCCACATCCTGCCGAACGCCATGGCGCCCGTGCTCGTCGCGATGACGCTCGGCATCCCGGCCGCGATCCTGACGGAGTCGGGCCTGTCCTTCCTCGGCCTCGGCGTCCAGCCGCCCCACGCGTCGTGGGGCAACATCCTGAACGAGGGCAAGGACGCGATCGAGATCGGCTGGTGGCTCTCCGTCTACCCCGGGCTCGCGATCCTCGTCACCGTGCTGTCCTACAACCTCCTCGGCGAGGGGATCCGCGACGCGCTCGATCCGCGGCTCCGGCAGAGCGTCGGGCGAATTGCCGCGCGCCGGTAGGCGCGTTATACTCCGCTCTCGTCTCGCGCCGAAGTGGCGGAACTGGCAGACGCGCACGTTTGAGGGGCGTGTGGGGCAACCCGTGGGGGTTCGAGTCCCCCCTTCGGCACCATCTCCTCCCGACCGTCCGGACCCACCTGCAGGCGCCCGTTTCGCTGTGGCATAATGATACGGTTTGAGCGGAAAGAACGACTGCGTATGACGCGCTCCCTCCCGGTCATCCAGCCCGAGAGCCTCCACGAGGGGCGCAAGCCGCCGTGGCTCAAGGTGCGCGCGCCCGGCGGGCCGAACTACATGCGTCTCAAGCACCGCATGCGCGAGTGGAACCTCCACTCCGTCTGCGAGGAGGCGCGCTGCCCCAACATCGGCGAGTGCTGGGAGGAGGCGACCGCGACGTTCATGATCCTGGGCGACGTGTGCACGCGCAACTGCGGCTACTGCGCGATCGCGCATGGCCGGCCCACGTGGGAGGACCGCGAGGAGCCCGAGCGCCTCGGGCGCGCGGTCGGCGAGCTCGGCCTCGAGTACGTGGTGATCACCTCCGTCAACCGCGACGACCTCGCCGACGGCGGCGCGGCCCACTGGGCGGCGACGATCCGCGCGGTCCACCGGCACGCACCGCGCTGCCGGGTCGAGGCGCTGATCCCCGACTTCCAGGGGAGCGGGGCGTCGCTCGCGGCCGTGCTCGAGGCGCGGCCCGAGGTCCTGAACCACAACACGGAAACCGTTCCGAGTCTCTACAAGTACGCGCGTCACGGCGGCCGCTACGAGCGCGTGCTCGAGCTCTTCCGCCGCGCGCGCGCGTGGGCGCCGGCGCTGCCGACGAAGTCGGGGATCATCCTGGGGCTCGGCGAGGAACGGGACGAGCTGGTCGCGACGCTGCGTGATCTCCGCGAGGTCGGCGTCTCGATCGTGACGCTCGGCCAGTACCTGCGGCCCTCGGCGCAGCATCTGCCGGTCGCGCGCTATTACCACCCCGACGAGTTCGCCGAGCTCGCCGCGCTCGGGCGCGCGCTCGGCTTCGCGCACGTGGAGTCGGGCCCGCTCGTGCGCAGCTCGTACCACGCGAAGCGCCAGACGGACGCGGCGGGAGTAGGCGCGTGAGCGCCGTGACGATCCTCATGACCTTCGCCTTCGCCGCGCTCGTCACGGGCGCGCTGCTCGGGATCCCCAAGCTCGTGGCGCCGCGGCGGCTCACGCCGGTGAAGGCCGAGCCGTTCGAGTGCGGCAAGGACCCGATTGCCATCGCCGAGGGGCGCTTCGCGATCAAGTTCTCGACGGTCGCGATCTTCTTCATCCTGATCGACATCGAGCTCCTCTTCATCTGGCCCTGGGCGCTCCTCTACCGGCGGCTCGGCTGGTTCGGGTTCGCCGAGATGATGGTCTTCCTCGCCATCCTCATGCTCGGGTTCCTCTACATCTGGCGCAAGGGAGGGCTCGAGTGGGACTAGGCACGTTCTTCACGTCGAAGATCGACGGGGCCATCGGCTGGGCGCGGAAATACTCGATCTTCCAGTACCCGTTCGTCACCGCGTGCTGCGGCATGGAGTACATGGCGACGGCGTGCTCGCACTACGACATCGACCGCTTCGGCGCGGGGCTCCCGCGCTTCTCGCCGCGCCAGGCGGACGTGCTCTTCGTCGTCGGGACGATCAGCCACAAGATGGCGCCGGTCCTCAAGCGCGTCTACGACCAGATGACCGAGCCGAAGTGGGTCGTCGCGTTCGGCGTGTGCACGTGCACGGGCGGCTTCTACAACAACTACGCGACGGTCCAGGGGATCGACACGCTCATCCCGGTGGACGTCTACATCCCGGGCTGCCCGCCGCGCCCCGAGTCGGTCATCGACGGGCTCATGAAGCTCCAGGACAAGATCGCCGCGCAGGCCCAGAGGTACTAGGGGCGTGGGCGTGCGACGCCGCAGCACGGCCGAGGTGCCGCAGGCACGAGCGTGCGAGGCGAGCCGGTGATGGACGGCGCGGCGATCCTGGATGCGCTCCGGGCGCGGTTCGGCGCCGGCGTGGTCGAGGCGCACGACCACCACGGCGATCACACCGCGGTCGTGACGCGCGACGCGCTGCCCGGCGCGCTCGCGTTCTGCCGCGACCAGCCCGAGCTCGCCTTCGACATGCTGATGGACCTCACCGCGGTCGACTACCTGAAATTCCCCGGGCGCGAGGACGGGCCGCGCTTCGAGGTCGTCTACCATCTCTACTCGGTGGCGCACAACCACCGCGTGCGTATCAAGACGCGGGTGGACGAGGACGACGCGGTCGTGACGAGCGCCGTCCCGCTCTGGCCGATCGCGAACTGGTTCGAGCGCGAGGTGTGGGACATGTTCGGGGTGCGCTTCGCCGGCCACCCGGACCCGCGGCGCCTCCTCATGTACGAGGAGTTCGTCGGTCACCCGCTGCGCAAGGACTACCCGATCGACCGGCGGCAGCCCCTGATCGGTCCCGCGGACTAGGATGGCCATGGCCGAGACGGCGCGTCGCGAGTTCATGCTCGGTGAGGGGAGCGGCACCGGCGGCGGGAGCCAGAACCTGCACGTCGGCATGGGGCCGGCGCACCCGGCGATGCACGGCATCATCCGGATCACGACCGAGCTCGACGGCGAGACCATCGTGCACGCGGACGTCGAGATCGGCTACCTGCACCGCGCGTTCGAGAAGGAGTGTGAAGTCGGCGGCTACAATAACGCCATCCCGTATACCGACCGGCTGAATTACGTCTCGCCGCTGATCAACAACTTCGGCTATGCGTCGGCGATCGAGAAGCTCCTGGGCATCGACGTCACCGAGCGCTGCAAGTACATCCGCGTGATCATGTCGGAGATCTCGCGGATCTCGGACCATCTCACGTGCATCGGCGCCTCGGCGATGGAGCTCGGCGCCTTCACCGTCTTCCTCTACATGATCAAGGCGCGCGAGTTCCTGTGGGAGCTGATCGAGGACGTCACCGGCGCACGGCTCACGATCTCCTACGGCCGCGTCGGCGGCGTGAAGGCCGACCTCCCGGACGGCTTCGCCGAGAAGACGGCGAAGGCGTTCAAGGAGACGCGCGAGGTCCTCGACGAGGTGCATCGCCTCCTGACCGGCAACCGGATCTTCATGGACCGGATGATCGGCGTCGGCGCGCTCTCGCGCGAGGAGACCATCGGGTACGCGATCACCGGCCCGCTCCTCCGCGCGGTCGGCGTGCCCTACGACGTGCGCCGCGCCTCGCCCTACTACGTCTACGACCGGCTCGAGTGGGAGGTCCCGACGCAGAAGGACGGCGACAACTACGCGCGCTACCTCGTGCGCATCGCCGAGATGGAGCAGTCGATGCGCATCGTCGAGCAGGCGCTCGCGCTGATCCCGGGCGGGCCGATCAACGTGGACTTCCAGGGCCGGCCGATCGACCCCGCGGCGTACGTGGACCGCGGCAAGCAGGGGAAGACCGAGGGGCTGCTGCTCGTGCCGATCACGCTGTCGCCCAACCTGCAGGGCTCGGAGCGGCCCGCCTACGATCGCGTCAACGCGCAGGACAAGCGGGTCGTCCTGCCGCCCAAGGAGACGACGTACGGCTCGATCGAGGGCCTGATGAACCACTTCATGCTGATCATGGAGGGGTTCGGGATCCGGCCCCCGCAGGGCGAGGCGTACTTCGCGGTCGAGGGCGCGAACGGCGAGCTCGGCTTCTACGTCGTCTCCGACGGCACCGACCGCCCCTACCGCGTGCGCTGCCGGCCGCCGTGCCTGCCGCCGATGGCCGCGCTCCACCGCATGATCGAGGGCGAGATGATCGCCGATCTCATCCCGACGTTCGGCTCCGTGAACATGATCGGCGGGGAGCTCGACCGGTGAGCGCGTCCACGCTCGTGTTCTCCGAGGCGCAGCTCGCGGAGGTGCGAAGCCTCCAGGCGCTCTACCCGGACCCGCGCGCCGCGCTGTTGCCGGTGCTCCACATGGCCCAGGAGACGTTCGGCTACGTCTCGCTGGAGGTCGAGGAGTACGTCGCGGGCCTCTTCGGCCTCTCGCCGGCCCACGTCCACGAGGTCGTGACCTTCTACACGCTCTACTTCCGGGCCCCGAAGGGCCGCCACGTCGTCGCCGTCTGCCACAACCTCTCCTGCCACCTGGCGGGGGCGAAGAGCATCCTCGAGCACCTCGAGGCGCGGCTCGGCGTCGAGGCCGGCGAGACGACCCCCGACGGCCGCGTGACGCTCCAGGCGGTCGAGTGCCTCTGCGCGTGCGAGCACGCGCCGATGATGCAGGTGGACGACCGCTACGAGCTCGACCTCACGCCCGCGAAGGTGGACCGGATCCTCGAGGGGCTCCGGTGACGGCCGAGAAGATCCTCACGAAGAACTTCGACCGCGCCGACTCGCACACGCTCCGGGCGTACCTCGAGACCGGCGGCTACACCGCCTGGCGGAAGGCGCAGGCGATGGAGCCCGGCGCGATCACCGAGGAGGTCAAGCGCTCGAACCTCCGCGGCCTCGGCGGCGCCGGGTTCCCGACGGGGACCAAGTGGTCGTTCATCCCGAAGAACCACCCGGGCCCGGTCTACCTCGTCATCAACGCCGACGAGGGCGAGCCGGGGACGTTCAAGGACCGCTACCTGCTCGAGCGCGACCCGCACGCGCTGCTCGAGGGCATGCTCATCGCCGCGCGCGCGATCCGCTCGGCGACGGGCTTCGTCTACGTCCGCGGCGAGTACGTGGAGCCCTGGCGGCGCTTCGCGGCCGCCGTCCGGGAGGCGTACGACGCCGGCTATCTGGGGAAGGGCTTCGACGTCGTGGTGCATCGAGGCGCGGGCGCCTACATCTGTGGTGAAGAGACCGGGCTGATCTCGTCGCTGGAGGGCAAGAAGGGCTGGCCGAAGCTCAAGCCGCCGTTCCCGGCGATCAAGGGGGCCTTCGGCGCTCCGACGATCGTGAACAACGTGGAGACGATCTGCCATGTGCCGCCGATCATCGACCGCGGCGCCGCGTGGTTCGCGTCGCTCGGCACCAAGACCCAGGGCGGCACGCGGATGTACTCGGTCTCGGGACGGGTGAAGCGGCCGGGCGTCTACGAGGTGTCGGTGGCGACCACGCTGCGGCAGCTCGTCCACGAGCTGGCCGGCGGTGTCGCCGGCAACGGACGGCTCAAGGCGGTCGTCCCGGGCGGCTCGTCGGCGGCGATCCTGCGCGCCGACGAGATCGACGTGACGCTCGACGTGGACGGCCTCCGGAACGCGGGGAGCATGGCGGGCTCGGCAGGGGTCATCGTGATGGACGAGACCGTGTCCATCCCCGAGGCCCTCATGGTGGTCGCGCGCTTCTACGCCCACGAGTCTTGCGGCCAGTGCACGCCGTGTCGCGAGTCCACCGGCTGGATCTACAAAATGTGCCGGCGGATCGTCGAGGGCCGCGGCGAGAAGGACGACCTCGACAAGATCCTCGACGTGGCCAAGCGCGGCGCCGGCACCACGATCTGCGCCTTCTACGACGGCGCCGTCGGCCCGTATATCTCGTACATCGAGAAGTTCCGCGATGAGTTCGAGGCGCTGATCCCGCATGCCTAAGCTCACGATCAACGGCACGGAGGTCGTGGTCCCCGCGGGGACCAACCTGATCGAGGCGGCGCGCGCCGTCGGCGTCGAGGTCCCGCACTACTGCTACCATCCCGGCCTCTCGATCGCCGGCCAGTGCCGGCTCTGCATGGTGGACATCGAGAAGACGCCGCGCCCGACGATCGCGTGCAACACGCCGGCCGCCGAGGGCATGGCGGTGTGGACCGAGACCGAGCGCGTCAAGGACACGCGCCGGGCGATCATGGAGTTCCACCTGATCAACCACCCGCTCGACTGCCCCGTGTGCGACCAGGCGGGGGAGTGCTGGCTGCAGATCTACTACATGCAGCACGGCCTCTACGACCCGCGGATGACGGACGAGAAGGTGCACAAGCCGAAGGCGGTGCCCCTCGGCCCGCACGTCATCCTGGACGCCGAGCGCTGCATCCTCTGCTCCCGCTGCGTGCGCTTCTGCGACGAGATCACCGGCACGGGCGAGCTCGGCATCTTCCACCGGGGCGACCACTCCGAGATCGGCCTCTTCCCGGGCACGGAGCTCGCCAACGCGTACTCGGCGAACGTCGTGGACATCTGCCCCGTGGGCGCCCTGACCGACCGCGACTTCCGCTTCGCCGTGCGGGTCTGGTACCTGGATGTCGCGAAGTCCGTCTGCCCCGGCTGCGCGCGCGGGTGCAACATCGAGGTGCACGTCAACCGCCGGCGCCCGCACCACAACGAGGGCCGGCGCGTCGCGCGGCTCAAGCCGCGCTTCAACGCCGACGTCAACAAGTGGTGGATCTGCGACGCGGGGCGCTACGGGTTCAAGGCCGTGGACGACAAGACGCGGATCGTGGAGCCCTTCCGCCGCGACGGCGGCGCTCCGGCCGACGCGAGCTGGGACGAGGCGATCGCGGCGCTGGCCGGCGCCCTCGGCCGGTGCGCCCCGGACGAGGTCGGCGTCCTCGCCTCGCCCGGGATGGCCAACGAGGACCTCTTCGCGCTCCGCCGCGTGCTCGAGCGCCGCGGCATCCGCCGCGTGGCCTTCCACGTGCCGCCGGCCGCGCCGGGCGACCAGGACGACTTCCTGATCCGCGCGGACAAGAACCCGAACTCGCGCGGGGCCGAGCTCCTGGGCTTCGGCGGTGACGCGGCGGCGATCCTCGGCGCCGCGCGCGCGCGACAGGTGAAGTGCCTCTGGATCTTCGGCCACGACCTCCTCGCCGCCGGCTGGCCCGAGGCCGACGTGCGCGGCGCGCTCAGCGCGGCCGAGACGGTGATCTGGGTCGGCGCGAACGCGAACGGCACGAGCGAGTGCGCCCACTGGGTGCTGCCGGCCGCGGCGTGGGTCGAGCGCGAGGGGACGTGGACGAACTTCGAGGGGCGCGTCCAGCGCTTCCGCCAGGCCGTCGAGCCGCTCGGGCAGGCGCTGCCCGAGTGGGAGATCCTGGGGCGCCTGCTCGAGGCGCTCGGCGCCGGCGCCCGGCCGCCGCGCGCGGAGCGCTGGTTCCGGGAGCTCGCCGCGGCGGTCCCGGCCTTCGCGGGGCTCACCTACCAGTCGCTCGGCGACGCCGGAACGGCGCTGGGCGCATCTGCGGCAGGCCACCCACGGTCCGAGCCGGCCTCACGGACCCCGCTACAATGACGCCACGCGCGCCTCTCTCAGGCCACCCACGATCCGAGCCGGCCTCGCGGACCCCGCTACAATGACCCTCGCCACGGACCTCGGGATCGCCTTCGGCCGCGTGGCCTTCGTGATGCTCTTCGTCCTCAACATGGGCGGGCTCCTCGCCTGGGTCGAACGCAAGCAGTCGGCGATCATGCAGGACCGCATCGGCGCGAACCGGGCGTCGATCCTGGGCTTCCGCGCGCTCGGACTCTTCCACCCGATCGCCGACGCGATCAAGCTCTTGACGAAGGAGGACTTCCGGCCCGCGCGCGCGGACCGGTTCCTGTTCGGGCTGGCGCCGTTCGTCTCGGTCTTCTTCGGGCTGGTGGCGTTCGCCTCGATCCCGTTCGGCGACACGCTGCGCGTCGCGGGACGCGAGATCCCGCTCCAGGCGGTGACGCTGAACGTCGGCGTCCTCTACGTGTTCGCGATGCTCTCGCTCGGCGTGTACGGCGTCATGATGGCGGGCTGGGCCTCGGCGAACAACTACGCGCTCCTCGGCGGCCAGCGCGCGGCCGCCCTCATGATCTCGGCGGAGATCGCGATCGGCGCCTCGATCATGGGCGTGATCATGGTCTACGGCTCGCTCGACCTCCAGGACATCGCGCGCGGGCAGGGGCGCCTCCTCTGGGGGTGGCTCCCGGCCTGGGGCATCGTCACCCAGCCCCTCGGGTTCATCCTGTTCCTGACCGCGGGGATCGCCGCGACCAAGCGGGTGCCCTTCGACACGCCGGAGGGCGAGTCGGAGATCATCGGGTACTTCATCGAGTACAGCGGGATGAAGGCCGGCATGTTCATGATGGCCGATTTCCTCGAGACGGTGGTCGTCGCGGGGCTGACGACCGCGCTCTTCCTCGGCGGCTGGCAGGTGCCTTTCCTCTACGCCGAGGGCTTGCGCCTGCCGTGGGGCTTCGCGTGGACGCTGCCCCACCTGCTCGTCGTCCTCCTGCAGGTCGGCGCGTTCGTCCTGAAGGTCTGCGCCATCATCTTCGTCATGATGCTGATCCGCTGGACCCTGCCGCGGTTCCGCTACGATCAGGCGATGCGCCTCGGGTGGCTCGGCCTCTTCCCCCTCTCCGTCGCCAACATCGTGCTGACGGGGCTCTTGCTCCTCGCCTGGGGGGCCCGGTGAACCTCCGCCAGCGGTTCTACCTCGCGGAGGTCGTCGCGGGCGTGGGGGTCACCGGGGCCCACTTCTTCCGCAACATGGGCCGGCACGTCGCGCACGCGCTCGGCCGGAAGGACGCGCGCGGCGCCGTCACGATCCAGTACCCGGAGGAGCGACGGCCCTACTCGCCGCGCCTCCGCTCGCTCCACCGGCTCGTGCGGCGCGAGGACGGCTCGCCCCGCTGCGTGGCGTGCATGATGTGCGAGACGGTGTGCCCGGCGCGCTGCATCTACATCGTCGCGGCCGAGCACCCGAACCCGGAGATCGAGAAGGTCCCGGCGCGCTTCGATATCGACGTCGGCAAGTGCGTGTTCTGCGGCTACTGCGTCGAGGCGTGCCCGGAGGACGCGATCCGGATGGACACGGGGATCCTCGAGTTCTCCGCGTACAGCCGGGCCGGCATGATCTACACGAAGGACACGCTGCTCGCGCTCGAGCCCGCGGGGCCCGACGGGCGCCCGCGCTCGCCGGTGCCGATCCCGGCGGACCGGACGCCGTGATGGCCCACGTGGCGTTCGTCGTGATCGCCGCGCTCGCGGTCGGCTCGGCGCTCGGGCTCGTGCTCAAGCGCAACGCGATCCACGGCGCGCTCTTCCTCGTCGTGAACCTGGGCTCGGTGGCCGCGTTCTACCTGATGCTCGGCGCCGAGTTCCTCGCGGCGGCGCAGGTCATCGTGTACGCGGGCGCGATCATGGTGCTCTTCGTGTTCGCGATCATGGTCCTGATCCCGGGCAAGGAGGAGACGGGGCCCGACCCGCGGCGCGGCTGGCGCCTCCTGGCGCTCCCCGTCGGCGCGCTGCTCGCCTTCCAGCTCCTCCTGGTCGTCCGCGCGCGCGTCGCCCCGGCGGGGCCCGGCGCGGCCGTGCCGGGGGGCGTCGAGGCGATCGCCCGTCTGCTCTTCACCCAGTACCTGTTGCCCTTCGAGCTCACGTCGGTGCTGCTGCTCGCCGCGATGGTGGGCGTGCTGCTCCTGGCGCGGCGGCGGGCCTGATGGTCCCCGAGTCCTGGTATGTCGCGCTCTCCGCGGTCCTCTTCACGATCGGCGTGGTCGGCGTCGTCGTACGCCGCAACCCCCTCGTGATGTTCATGTCCATCGAGCTCATGCTGAACGCGGCCAACCTGGCCTTCGTGGCCTTCGGCCACCGGGCGGGCACCGCGGACGGCCAGGCCGTGGTGTTCTTCGTGATGGCCG
The DNA here is from genome assembly GCA_035260325.1 of Candidatus Methylomirabilota bacterium. Lineage (NCBI taxonomy): Bacteria > Methylomirabilota (SeqCode) > Candidatus Methylomirabilota bacterium. Next base: position 17,731 of record DATFVL010000240.1, read on the forward strand.
TCGCGGCGGCGGAGGCGGCGGTGGGGCTCGCCATCATCGTCACGATCTTTCGCCTCCGCTCGCGGCTCAGCGTGGACGACCTCAGCCTGATGCGCTGGTAGCGGGAGGGAGAGATGGCCAAGACGATGCCGCAGGCGAAGGCGACCGGGGCGTCGCCCGACCCGGCGCTGGCGAAGAAGCTCCTGAGCCAGATGCTCCTCATCCGCCGCTTCGAGGAGAAGGCGGCCGAGGCCTACGCGCTCGGCAAGATCGGGGGCTTCCTGCACCTCTACATCGGCGAGGAGGCGGTCGCGGTGGGGGCGACCTCGGTCCTCCGCCCCGACGACTACGTCATCTCGGCGTACCGCGAGCACGGCCACTGCCTGGCGAAGGGCGCCGACCCGAAGCGGATGATGGCCGAGCTGTTCGGGCGCCGCGACGGCCTCTCGAAGGGCAAGGGCGGCTCGATGCACCTCTTCGACAAGAGCGTGAACTTCCTCGGCGGCCACGCGATCGTCGGCGCGCACCTGCCCGTCGCGGCCGGTGTCGCCTTCGCGATCAAGTACGAGGAGCGCGACCAGGTGATCGTGTGCTACTTCGGTGACGGCGCGGTGCCGCAGGGCGAGTTCCACGAGTCCCTGAACCTGGCCGCGCTGTGGAAGCTGCCCGTCGTCTACCTGTGCGAGAACAACCGCTACGCGATGGGCACCTCGATCGAGCGGGCGCTCGCGCAGACGCAGATCTGGAAGTTCGGCGAGACGTACGGGATCCCGGCCGAGAAGGTGGACGGGATGGACGTGCTCGCCGTGCGCGAGGTCGTCGCGCGCGCCGTCGAGCGCGCGCGCCGCGACAAGACGCCGTCGCTCATCGAGGCCGATACCTACCGCTTCCGGGGCCACTCGATGCGCGACCCGGCGGGCGCGGTGTACCGGACGAAGGAGGAGGTCGAGCGCGAGAAGGAGCGCGACCCGATCACCCTCTTCCGCGAGCGGGTGCTCCGGAGCGGCGCCCTGTCGGAGGCGGACGTCCGGGCGATCGAGAAGGACGTCAACGACCGGATGGACGAGGCGGTGGCGTTCGCCGACGCCTCGCCCGAGCCGCCCGCCGAGTGGCTGTTCACCGACATCTACAAGGAGGCGTGAGATGGCGGTGACGACGTACCGCGAGGCCCTGAACCAGGCGCTGCGCGAGGAAATGCGCCGCGACCCGCGCGTGTTCCTGATCGGCGAGGAGGTCGGGCTCTACGACGGCGCCTACAAGGTCACGCAGGGGCTGCTCAAGGAGTTCGGGCCCAAGCGCGTCGTGGACACGCCCATCTGCGAGTCGGGGTTCACCGGCGTCGGCATCGGCGCCGCGATGGTGGGGCTCCGCCCCGTCGTCGAGATGATGACGTTCAACTTCTCCCTCGTGGCGATCGACCAGATCGTCAACACGGCGGCGAAGCTCCACTACATGTCGGGCGGCCAGTTCAGCGTGCCCATGGTGATCCGCGGCCCCGGCGGGCCGGCGTCGCAGCTCGCCGCGCAGCACTCGCAGTCGATGGAGACGTACTTCTACCACGTGCCCGGGCTGAAGGTCGTGCGCCCGACGACGCCGGCGGACGCCAAGGGGCTGCTGAAATCGGCGATCCGCGACGACAACCCGGTCATCTTCATCGAGGCCGAGACGCTCTACAACGTGAAGGGCGAGGTGCCCGACGACCCGGACTTCCTGATCCCGCTCGGTCAGGCGATCGTCCGCCGCGAGGGGACCGACGTGACCGTCATCGCCTACATGGGCATGATGTACCGGGCGCTCGAGGCGGCCGAGGAGCTCGCGAAGGAGGGCATCTCCGTCGAGCTCGTCGATCCCCGCACGCTGCGTCCCATGGACACCGAGACGATCGTCGGCTCCGTGCGGAAGACCCACCGCGCCGTCGTCGTGGAGGCGGGCGCGGGCTTCGCCGGCATGGGCTCGGAGATCGCGTCGTCCATCACCGAGCAGGCCTTCGACGACCTCGACGCGCCCGTCGAGCGCGTCACCGGCGCGAACGCGCCGATGCCCTACGCGAAGAACCTCGAGAAGCTCAAGACGCCGACGAAGGAGCGGATCCTCGCCGCGATCCGCCGCGTCTGCAACGCGAACGGGGGCTGAGCCATGGCCATCTCCAAGGTCGTCATGCCGAAGCTCTCCGAGGCGATGGAGAGCGGCAAGATCATCAAGTGGCTGAAGCGCGAAGGGGACCGCGTCCAGGGGGGCGACATCCTCGCGGAGGTGGAGACCGACAAGGCCGACGTCGAGATGGAGGCGTTCGGCGCGGGCGTCCTCCGCAAGATCCTCGTCCCGGCCGGCGAGAAGGCGCCGGTGGGGACGCTGATCGCCGTCATCGCCGAGCCGGCCGACGACATCTCGGCGCTGCTCGCGTCAGCGCCGACCGCTGTCGCCGCGGAGGCCGGGGCGGCGGGGAGCGCTTCCGCTCGGAACGACACTCGCTCAGCGCCCCCCGCCGCCCCGGTCCCCGCCGCGGCACCGGCAGCCGCCCCGCCGCGGCCCACCGTGGTGTCGCCCCCGGCTCCGACGACGCCCGCAGTCAGCGTCGCGGTACCGGCAGCGACCGGGCGCGTGAAGGCGTCGCCGCTCGCGAAGAAGATCGCGGCCCAGTCGGGCGTGGACCTCCGGCTCCTCCAGGGGTCGGGCCCGGGCGGACGCATCATCCGCCGCGACGTCGAGGCCGCCTCGCAGCGCGGCCCGGGCCCGATGCCGGCCGTCGGCGTGCCGGCGGTCGAGGGCCCCGAGTACGAGGACCGGCCGCTCACGCAGATCCGGGCCGCGATCGCGCGGCAGATGCCCCTGTCGAAGGCCCCCGTGCCCCACTTCTACGTCACGAGCGAGGTCGCGATGGACCGGGCGTGGGCCCTCCGCGAGGAGCTCCACGCGCTCGAGGGCCAGCCAAAGATCTCGGTGAACGACCTCGTCGTCCGCGCGTGCGCCCTCACCCTGCTGCGGCACCCCGGCGTGAACGCCTCGTTCCAGGGCGCCTCGATCCGCGTCTACCACCGCGCCCACATCGGCATCGCGGTCGCGCTCGAGGACGGCCTCATCACGCCGGTCCTCCGCGACTGCCAGGCGAAGTCGCTCGCTCAGATCGCCGTCGAGGCGCGTGACCTCGCCGAGCGCGCGCGGACGCGCAAGCTGCGCGTGAGCGAGATCTCGGGCGCGACGTTCTCCATCTCGAACCTCGGGATGTTCGATGTCGCCGAGTTCTCGGCGATCATCAACCCGCCCGAGGGCGCGATCCTCGCCGTCGGCTCGGTGCGCCGCGTGCCCGTCGTCGAGGACGCGGGCCTGGGCGTCGGGCGTCGCATGATGCTGACGCTCTCCTGCGACCATCGCGTCATGGACGGCGCGATGGGCGCGCGCTTCCTCCAGGACCTCAAGCGGCTCCTCGAGGAGCCGCTGCGCCTCCTGGTCTAGCGCGATGGCCCGGCACGCCTTCGACGTCGCCGTGGTGGGCACCGGCCCGGGCGGCTACGTCGCCGCGATCCGCTGCGCCCAGCTCGGGCTCTCCGTCGCGACCGTCGAGGACGACCGGCCGGGCGGGGTCTGCCTCAACTGGGGCTGCATCCCGACGAAGGCACTCCTGCGCAACGCCGAGGTCCTCGACCTCATCGGCCGCGCCGCCGAGTTCGGGATCCGTGTGAGCGGCGTCGAGGCGAGCTACGCGGAGGCGGTCCAGCGCAGCCGCCGGGTGGCCGACCGCATGGCCAAGGGCGTCGAGTTCCTCTTCCGGAAGAACAAGATCACGCTCTTCCCGGGGCGCGGCGTGCTCCGGGCGCGCGGCACGGTCGAGGTGACGGGCGCGTCGGGCGTGGAGACGCTCGAGGCGAAGGCGGTGATCCTCGCGACCGGCTCCGAGCCGAAGTCGCTGCCCGGCGTCGCGATCGACGAGAAGACGGTCGTCTCGTCGAACGGCGCCGTGCGGAACGAGACGAAGCCCGCCTCGCTCGTCATCATCGGCGCCGGGGCGGTCGGCGTCGAGTTCGCCGACGTGTACGCGGCCTACGGCGTCAGGGTGACGGTCCTGGAAGCGCTCCCGCGCATCGTCCCGATCGAGGACGAGGACTGCTCGAAGGAGCTGGCGCGCGCGTTCGGCCGGCGCGGCATCGAGCTCAAGACCGGGGTGAAGGTCGCCTCGGTCAAGGCCGGCGGGCGGGGCGCGATCGTCGAGACCGACGCGGGCAAGCTCGAGGCCGAGCAGGTGCTGATGGCCGTCGGCCGCGGCGCGAAGGTGACGGGGCTCGGCCTCGAGGCGCTCGGCGCAGAGCTCGAGCGCGGCTTCGTGAAGGTGTCGCCGCGGATGGAGACCGGGGCGAAGGGAGTCTACGCGATCGGCGACATGGCCGGCCCGCCGCTCCTCGCGCACAAGGCGATGGCCGAGGGCGTCGTCGCCGCCGAGGCGATCGCCGGGCGCGACCCGCGCCCGGTGGACTACGCCGGCGTGCCGTCGTGCACGTACTGCCGGCCCCAGGTCGCGTCGATCGGCGCGACCGAGGCGGCGGCGCGCGCGAAGGGCCGTGAGGTCGCCGTCGGGAAGTTCCCGTTCACCGCGAGCGGCAAGGCCGTGGCGCTCGGCGAGACCGAGGGCTTCGTGAAGGTCGTCGCCGACAAGGCGACGGGCGAGATCCTCGGGGTCCACATCGTCGGCCCGGAGGCGACCGAGATCATCCACGAGTTCGCCGTCGGCCGAACGCTCGAGGCGACGCTGGAGGAGATGATCCACACGATCCACGCCCACCCGACCCTGTCCGAGGCGGCGCTCGAGGCGACGCTCGGCGCGCTCGGGCAGGCGATCCACCTCTAGGGCGCCCGGCGGCGGCCCGCCCCGCCGGACCTCCGTGTCCGCGCGTCCCGGCCCGCATGGAGTCGCCGGCCCCGCGGCGGTAGAATCGGCCATGACCCGGCGCCGCTGGCTCCGGCTCTCGCTGACCCTCGTGGTGCTCGGGGCGCCCGTGGCGGCCGCCGCCAGCGTCCCCGATCCATCGTGGATCGGCGGGCTCTACGACGGCGCCGACGGCGACGAGCTGGTCGCCCTCGTCTGGGACCAGTCCCCGGGGCTCGAGGCTTCCGCGGTCGTGATCGCGCCGCCGCCGAGCGCCGCGAGCCCGCCGCCGGCGGCGGGCGCGACCGCGGGAGGCGCCTGCGCCACGTCGGCGGTCTCGCGCGCGCCCCCCGCCGCCTGACGCTCGGTCCGCGACGGCCTGCGGAGAACGAACGTTCACCGGCGCTCGCGCCAGGGAGGTTCCGACATGTTTGGACTCGGAAGCCAGGAGCTGATCGTCATCCTCGTCATCGCGCTCGTGCTGTTCGGCGGAAGCAAGCTGCCCGAGCTCGCGCGCTCGCTCGGCCGGTCCCTCAACGAGTTCAAGAAGGGCGTCAACGAGGGCCTGAAGCCGGAGGACGGGCCCCCGAAGGACGAGAAGAAGGACGAGAAGAAGTAGCCGCGTCGTCCCGGCGCATGCCGACGCTCTGGACGCCGGAGGTCGCGGTCTGGGAGAAGATCGTCAGGTCGGTCGTGATCTACCTCTTCATGCTCCTGGCGTTCCGGTTCACCGGGAAGCGCCAGGTGGGCCAGCTCACGCCGTTCGACCTGGTCGTCCTGCTCATCATCTCGAACGTCGTCCAGAACGCGGTGATCGGCCCCGACAACTCGCTCGGCGGGGGCATCCTGGGCGCGGTCGTGATCCTCGCGCTCAACTGGCTCGTGGTGGAGGTCACCTACCGCTCGAAGCGGCTCCGGCGCCTGCTCGAGGCCACGCCGACGCTCCTCGTGCACAACGGCCGGATCCTCCACGCGAACCTCCAGAAGGAGCGGCTCACGCTCGACGACCTGCACGCCGCGCTGCGGCGGGCGGGCGTCGCGGACTTCGAGCACGTGCGGGTCGCGGTGCTCGAGGAGAACGGTGGGATCAGCGTGATCCCCCGCGCGGCTGGCGCGCCGGGGGAGTTCCCCGGCCGCTAGCCCTCACTGTGTGCGCGTTCGAGCGCCGGCTGTGCCGGCGCAACCGGCTCGGGGGCACGGTCGCCGACGGTGACCGGTGGGGGGTGTCGGGGGGAGCGGCGCCGCTCCCCCTGACGCCGTCTAGTGCGCGGGGCCGTGGTGGAGGAACGGCAGCGTGAAGAGCTGCAGGAACCCGTTCGACGTGAGGCCCGCGCCGATCACGGCGAGCCCGAGGGAGAACCAGAACATGGGCCGTGAGGTGGACAGGATGGACACCGACGCGGTCACGATCGCGATCTGGAGGAACACCTCGGCGAAGTCGAAGTAGGGATCGCGGTTCCGGTGCCGGTCCCGCTCCGCCTCGAGCCTCTTGGCGTCCTTCTCGATGTCCTTTTTCTCGGCGTTGTAGCGCTTCTCCTCCTCGGCGAACCGCTTGGCGAGCGCCTCGTACTTCCCGCGCTCGGCGCCCTTCCAGGGCGAGGGCTCGGCAAGCTGCGTCTCGAGGAGGAGCTTCTGCCCGCGGTACTGGTGCTCGCGGATCACCTTCGCCTGGTAGAACGCCCACTGGTCGGAGGACTGCTGCTGGGCGAGCAGCATCTCCTTCATCGCGTTGCTTCCGCCGAGCGAGGCGATCGCGAGGACGACCGCGTAGATTGCGGTCGTCAGCGCCACGCGCCGGCTGAAGGCGTGCTCGGCGTGCTCGCGCAGCTCCTCGGGCCTGGGGAGCTCGACCTCAGTCACGCGAGGGGGTCGACCCCTTGCGGATCTCCTCCCGCATCGCGTCTTTGCCGGCCTCGAACGCGCTCATGAGGCGCTGCGTCTGCTCCTCGAAGAGCTCGCGGCTCTTGTCGAGCCACTCGCCCGCGCGCCCCTGCGCCTCGGTCGCGAACTCCTGCGCCCGCCGCGCCACCTCGCCGCCCTGCTCGCGCAGGAGCTCGCGCGCCTGCTGCCCGGTCTTCGGCGTCAGCAGGACCGCCGCCGCCGCGCCGAGCGCCGCGCCCAGGAAGAACCAGCCGAGATACCCCGCGGCGTCGCCTTTCCGCTCGTCACTCATGATGGTCTCCTTCGTTCTTCTGCAGGCGCCGGACGAACACCTCGACGCCCTTCTTCAGGCCCGCCGCCAGGCCGACGAGCTGCCCGGCCCGCGTGAGGCCGCCCAGGATGCCGGCGACCCGGCCGAAGCCGTCGGCCACCTGGTGGACGCGGTCGGTGACGGCGCCGATGCGCTCGAGCTCGTGGCCCGCCTGGCGCGTGAGCGCGCGCACGTCCTCGGTGAGCGCGTGCGCCTGCCCGACCAGCGGCCGCAGCTCCTGCTCGACGATCGTCAGGACGCCCTCGGCGCGCTGGGCGACCCGGCGGAGCGCCAGGACGGCGGCGCAGAGCGCCACCATCAGCGCCAGCGCGGCCAGGCTCAAGAGCGTCTGGGCCCAGAGAGGCATGGAGTCGTAATTATTGGTGGAAAACGGGACGGAAGTCAATGAAACTGGGAGCTTGATGTCACTCGAGGACCGGTTCGAGGAGCTGCGCCGGCGCCACGCCCAGGCCGAGCTCGCCGGGGGCGAGGAGCGCGTGCGCCGCCAGCACAAGGCGGGCAAGAAGACCGCGCGGGAGCGGCTCGAGCTCCTGCTCGACTCGGGCTCCTTCCTGGAGATCGACAAGTTCGTGGTGCACCAGAGCCACGACTTCGAGATGCAGGGCCAGAAGTTCCTCGGCGACGGGGTGGTCACGGGCTCGGGGCGGATCCACGGGCGGCCCGTCTTCGTCTTCGCCCAGGACTTCACCGTCTTCGGCGGCTCCCTCTCGGAGGCGTACGCGCGCAAGATCTGCAAGGTGATGGACCTGGCGCTGAAGACGGGCGCCCCGATCATCGGGCTCAACGACTCGGGCGGCGCCCGGATCCAGGAGGGGGTGGTCTCGCTCGCGGGTTACGCCGACATCTTCCTCCGCAACACGCTCGCCTCCGGGGTCGTGCCGCAGATCTCGGCGATCCTCGGGCCGTGCGCGGGCGGCGCCGTGTACTCGCCGGCGATCACCGACTTCGTCTTCATGGTCAAGAACACGTCGTACATGTTCGTCACGGGCCCGGACGTCATCAAGGCGGTGACCCACGAGAACGTCTCGGCCGAGGAGCTCGGGGGCGCCCAGGCCCACGGGACCACGTCCGGCGTCGCCCACTTCGTGGCCGACGGCGAGGAGGAGTGCCTCGCGCTCATCCGCGAGCTCATGACCTTCCTGCCCCAGAACAACATGGAGGACCCGCCGCTCCGCCCGACCCAGGACCCGGTGGACCGGCGCGACGACGCGCTCCAGACGATCGTGCCCGACCAGCCGAACAAGGCGTACAACATGCTCGACATCATCCGTGCCGTGCTGGACGATCGTTACTTCTTCGAGGTGCAAGCGGCGTTCGCTCCGAATCTGGTGATCGGCTTCGGCCGGCTCGGCGGGCGCCCCGTCGGGATCGTCGCGAACCAGCCCGCCCACCTCGCCGGGTGCCTGGACATCAACGCGTCGCTCAAGGGCGCGCGCTTCGTCCGGTTCTGCGACTGCTTCAACCTCCCGCTCGTGACGTTCGAGGACGTGCCGGGTTTCCTGCCGGGCACGGCGCAGGAGCACGGCGGGATCATCAAGCACGGCGCCAAGCTCCTCTTCGCCTTCTGCGAGGCGACGGTGCCCAAGCTGACCGTCATCACGCGCAAGGCGTACGGCGGGGCCTACTGCGTCATGTCGTCCAAGCACATCCGCGGGGACGCGAACTTCGCCTACCCGACGGCGGAGATCGCGGTGATGGGGCCGGACGGCGCGGTGAACATCCTCTACCGGCGGGAGCTCGAGCGGGCGGCCGACGCCGCGGGCTTCCGCGACGAGCGGACGCGCGAGTACCGCGAGAAGTTCGCGAACCCGTACGTGGCGGCCGAGCGCGGGTACGTCGACGAGGTGATCGAGCCCCGGGACACGCGCGCGCGCCTCTGCGCCGCGCTCGAGCTCACGCGGACCAAGCGCGACGCGAACCCGCCGAAGAAGCACGGCAACATCCCGCTGTGAGCGGCAGGGGAGAGTCATGAAGGACCCGGAGTCCAGCTGGGGCGCGCCGCTCAAGCCTGTCTACGGCCCGGCCGACGTCGCGGCCGGACGGGGTGCGGCAGGGCTCGGCGCGCCGGGCGAGTTCCCGTTCACGCGCGGCGTCCACGCCGAGATGTACCGCAGGCGCCTCTGGACGATGCGCCAGTACGCCGGGTTCGGCTCGGCGGCCGAGACCAACAAGCGCTACCGCTTCCTGCTGGACCAGGGGCAGACCGGCCTGTCCGTGGCCTTCGACCTGCCGACCCAGATGGGCTACGATCCCGACGCGCCGGCGGCGCGGGGCGAGGTGGGCAAGGTCGGCGTCTCGATCGCCTCGCTCGAAGACACGCAGGACCTCTTCGAGGGGATTCCGCTCGACCGGGTGTCGACCTCGATGACCATCAACGCGACCGCGTCGATCCTGCTCGCGCTCTACATCGCCACCGCGCGGCGGCAGGGCATCGCCCCCGAGCGCCTCGCCGGGACCGTGCAGAACGACATCCTCAAGGAGTACATCGCGCGCGGGACCTACATCTTCCCGCCCGGCCCCTCGATGCGGCTGATCATCGACACGTTCGCGTTCTGCCGGGACCGGGTGCCGCGCTGGAACACGATCTCGATCTCGGGCTACCACATGCGCGAGGCGGGGTGCACCGCCGTGCAGGAGGTCGCCTTCACCCTCGCCAACGGGATCGCGTACGTCGAGGCCGCGCGGGCGGCCGGACTCACGATCGACGAGTTCGCGCCGCAGCTCTCCTTCTTCTTCAACGCCCACAACAACCTGATCGAGGAGGTCGCCAAGTTCCGGGCGGCGCGGCGCCTCTGGGCCCGGATCATGCGCGACCGGTTCGGCGCGCGCGACCCGCGCGCGCTGGCGCTGCGCTTCCACGCGCAGACCGCGGGCAGCATGCTCACGGCGCAGCAGCCCGAGAACAACATCGTCCGGGTCACGGTGCAGGCGCTCGCCGCCGTGCTCGGCGGCTGCCAGTCGCTCCACACGAACTCGATGGACGAGGCGCTCGCGCTGCCGGCGGAGCGCGCCGTGCGGATCGCGCTCCGGACGCAGCAGATCCTGGCCCACGAGTCCGGCGTGGCCGACGTCGTGGATCCGCTCGGCGGCGCCTTCGCGGTCGAGCGGCTCACGGACGACGTGGAGGAGGCCGCGCAGGCCTACATCCAGAAGATCGACGAGCTCGGGGGCGCGGTGCAGGCGATCCCGTTCATGCAGCGCGAGATCCAGGACGCCGCGTACCGCTACCAGCGCGAGGTCGAGGACCAGGCGCGGATCGTCGTCGGCGTCAACGAGTACGTCACCGCCGACGCGCCGCCGGCGAACCTCTTCCAGGTGGACCCGGCCGTCGGCGGCGCCCTCGCGGAGAAGGTGGCGCGGTATCGGGCGGCGCGCGACCGGGACGCGGCGCGGCGCGCGCTCGACGCGCTCGAGACGGCGGCCCGCGGCCGCGACAACCTCCTGCCGCGCATCGTGGACGCGGTGGAGGCGGCCGTCACGCTCGGCGAGATCTGCGACCGGCTGCGGGGCGTCTTCGGCGTCCACCAGCCGTCCGTGACGTTTTGAGCCCGGGGACCGCGCGCGCCGCCGTCGCGCTCGTCCTCGTCCTGGCCGCCCCCGGCGTCGCGCACGCGGGGCTCGCCGACCAAGCGGGCGCCACCTTCGCCCTCATGGCCGACGACTTCGCCCAGGCGTTCCAGCCGGCCGAGGGGATGGTCGTCGCCGTGGAGGGCGAGACGATCTACCTCGACCTCAGCGCGGCGCGCGGCGCGCAGGTCGGCCAGGAGTTCACGATCTTCCGCAAAGGTGCGGAGTTCGTCCATCCGCTCACCGCCAAGCCGCTCGGCCGGTACGAGGAGATGCTCGGCTACGCGCACGTCAAGCGCGTGCGGGAGCGCTTCTCCGAGGCCCAGTACGTGCCGGTGGACGGCCGGCCGCGGCCGCAGGAGGGCGACGGCGTGCGCATCACGCGCGGCCGGCTCAAGATCGCCGTCACCCCCGTGCTCGACCTCACGGCGTCGAAGGCCGACCTCCGGCGCGTGCCGTTCATGTTCGCGACGGTGCTCGAGCGCTCGAAGCGCTTCCAGGTGACGGACCCGCTCACGGTGGGCGAGCTGTTCGCGCACGGCGGCGCCCGGGTCGAGGAGGTGCTGGGCCTGCCCGACCGCGCGACGCGGCTCGCGAAGTCGCTCGACGTGACGGGCTGGGTCGTGCCCGTGCTTCTCGAGCGGCGCGGCGTCACCTACCTCGACGCGACGTGGATCTCGGCCGTGACCGGCACCGCGCTCTTTTCCCGCCGTCTCCCGCTCGTGCCCCCCACGGGGGCGGAGGAGCAGCGCTTCCCGTGGGAACCGGGCGTCGAGGACTGAGAACATGGGGGGCCGCGACGGGCCCCCCAAGCCCCCCATTCGCTCGCACACGCCCCGGGGGACCCGGGGCGCGGCTCGACGGCCCGGGTCGTCCCCGGGCGCCGACGCCGCGCTGTGCTATCTTGGACGCGATGAAGCGGGCCCTCGCCTGGTGCCTCCTCGTCCTCCCGCTGCTCGCCGGATGCTCGGGCATGCGCCAAGTGCTCGGCGTGCAGGCCCCGCCCGAGCCGTCGATCGCCCTCAAGTCCGCCGAGACGCGCTGGCTCCTCATCAAGAATCCGCGCTTCGGCGACGTTCCGAGCGAGCCCGAATACGTCTGGGTCGAGGAGGACAAGATCCCGCTCACGCTCACGACGCTCGTCCGCGGCAAGAGCGCGATCATCGCCCCGCCCGAGATCGTCGTGAAGTACGGCGCCCCACCCGGCGGCGGCAAGATCAGCCCGCGCCAGGGCGTGCCCTACCAGACGGCGTCCGCCGAGCCCACGAAGGTGCCCGTCGCGCCGCGCGCGGCGGGGCCGGCCGCGGCGCCGCCGCCGACGGTCGCCGTCGGGCGCGACGGCGCCGCCGGCGTGCTCGTGGGCCCGAAGCGCGGCATCGTCGTCTACGTGGACACGACGCGCATCGTGACCGACCTCACGACGGCCGACGGCGTGAAGCCGGGCACGCTCCTGAGCCTGCGCCGCGACAAGATCCCGATCGTCCACCCCGTCACCGGCGAGGTGCTCGGCGAGCTCGACGACGAGATCGCGACGGCGCGCGTGACGGAGACGCGCGAGCGGTTCTCGATCGCCGACGTGCAGTCCGTGGCGCCGGGCGCCTCGATCAAGATCAAGGATCGCGTCGTCCCGAAGTAGCGCCCGCGTGCCCACGCCCACCCTCGAACAGGTCCTGAAGGAGCGCGTGGCCGGCCTGGTCGGCGAGGACCTCGAGGCCGTCGAGGCGGCGATCCGCCGCGAGCTCGACTCGCCGGTCACGCTCATCCAGGAGATGGGGGGCTACATCGCCGGCGCCGGCGGCAAGCGCCTGCGCCCGATCCTGCTGCTCCTGGCGGCGCGCCTGGCCGGCGCGCACGGCCCGCGCGCCGTGCGGCTCGCGTGCGTCGTCGAGCTTCTCCACACCGCGACGCTCATCCACGACGACGTGGTGGACCAGGCGCCGCTGCGCCGCGGGCGCCCCTCGGCGAACGCGCGCTGGGGCGACGACGCCTCGGTGCTCGTGGGCGACCACCTCTACTCGAAGTCCTTCGCGATGCTCGTCCGCGACAACGACCGCGGGGTGCTCGAGACCCTCGCGCGCGCGACCGTGTCCATGACCGAGGCGGAGGTCTTCCAGCTCCAGCAGAAGCGCAGCGGCGTGACGTCGGAGGCGGACTACCTCCGGATCATCACCCAGAAGACCGCGTCGTTCATCTCCGCGTGCTGCCGGATCGGCGCGCTGCTCGGCGGGGCGCCGCCGGCCCGGGTCGAGGCGCTCACCCGGTACGGCCTCGACGTGGGGGTCGCCTTCCAGATCTCCGACGACTCGCTCGACTTCACCGCGGACGAGGCGCGCTTCGGCAAGGCGATCGGCGCCGACCTGCGCGAGGGCAAGCGCACGCTGCCCCTCATCGCGCTGCTCGAGCGGGCGCGGCCCGCCGAGCTCGAGCGCGTGCGGGCGCTGCTGCGCCGTCGCGCCCTCGAGGCCGCGGAGCTCGAGGAGCTCCGGCAGCTCGTCCTCGAGCATGATGGCGTCGAGTACGCCCGCGCGCGCGCCCACGCCTACGCGCGGGCGGCCAAGGCCGACCTCGACATCTTCCCGCCGTCCGAGGAGCGCGAGACGCTCGCGCTCGTCGCCGACTTTGTCGTGGATCGCGACCGATGACGGTCGCGGGCGCCCGGACAGCGTGGCCGCGATCGTCACGCTGACGACGGACTTCGGAACCCGCGACGGCTACGTCGCGGCGATGAAGGGCGCGATCCTCGGGATCGCGCGGTCGGTCCAGCTGGTCGACGTGACGCACGAGGTGGCGCCCCACGACGTCGCCGAGGGGGCGCTCGCCCTGGAGGCCGCGGCGCCGTACTTCCCGCCGGGCACCGTGCACCTCGGGGTGGTGGATCCGGGCGTGGGGACGGCGCGACGCGGTCTCGCCGTCCTGGCGCGCGGTCAGGTGTTCGTCGGGCCGGACAATGGACTCTTCACGCCGTTCCTCGACGCCGGGGACTGGACCGCGTTCGAGCTCGCCGCGCCCGAGTACCGGCTGCCCGCAGTGAGCCGCACGTTCCACGGGCGCGACGTCTTCGCGCCGGCGGCGGCCCACGTCGCGGCGGGGGTCGCGCCGTCGCGGCTCGGCCCGCGCGTGACCGACCCCGTGCGCCTCGCGTGGCCCGCGCCGGTGCCCTCGGCGGCGGGCGTGACGGGGGTGGTCGTCCACGTGGACCGGTTCGGCAACCTCGTGACGTCGATCCCCGCCGCGGCGCTCGCGGGCGCCGGCGCGGACGCCGTGCTGACCGTCGGCGGACGGAGGCTCGCGCTCGTCTCGACCTATGGCGAGCTCGAGCGCGGGCGCCCCGGAGCGCTCGTGGGCTCGACCGGACGGATCGAGGTCGCCGTGCGCGAGGGGAGCGCCGCACGGCTGCTGCGCGCGGCGCGCGGGATGCGGGTCGTCCTCAGTCCGAGGACGATCCGGACGACTTCGGCGTCGAGGTCGACGGCCCCGACGAGGGCGCGGGGGCGTCCGCGGTGACCTTCGCGGCCGCGGCGTCCTTCTTCTCGCTCTTCTTGCCGTCCGTGTCGCTCTTCTTGCCGTCCGTGTCACTCTTCTTGCTGTCTCCGCCGGGCGCGGACTTCTCGGATTCGAGCGCCTTCTTCCGGGCGTCGGACGGATAATCGGTGACGTACCAGCCTTTACCCTTGAGGATGAATGGCGCGGCCGCGATGAGCCGCCGCACCTGGCCGCCGCAGGCGTCGCAGGTCGTGAGCGGCGCCGCGGAGATCCGCTGCCGGACCTCGAAGACGCGGCCGCACTTGTCGCACTGGTACTCGTACGTGGGCACGGATCGAGGCTACATGGGGAGGGCTGAACGTGTCAAGAAGACGCGGACTTAGCTTCGCTCTGCTCGCCGTCCTCGCGTTGTCGTCCGGCTGCGCCTCGTCGCAGACGACGGAGGTCGAGAAGCTCCGCGCGCGCGCGGCGCACGAGCGCGGCCTGGCGGCGCTCGCCGACCGCAATCGGGGCGAGGCGCTCGTCGCCCTGCGCGAAGCGGTCGCGTTCGACCCGACCGCCGCGGCCTATCACGACAGCTTCGGCCTCATCCTGCTCGACCTCGGCCAGGTCGAGGCGGCCACGGAGGAGTTCAGGAAGGCGCTCGATCTCGACGCGAAGCTCGCGGACACCCACTTCCACCTCGGCACCGCCCTCGCCGAGGCCCGGCGCTGGGAGGAGGCCGTCCGGAGCTATCGCGCGGCGCTCGCGCTGCCGACGCTGACGGTCCCCGACTTCACGCATCAGAACCTCGGCCTGGCGCTCTATCACCTCAAGCGCTACGGCGAGGCCGAGCAGGCGCTCAGGTTCGCCCTGAGCCTCGACCCGGAGATGCAGGCCGCCTACTACAACCTCGGGCTGGTCCTCGTCGCCGAGGACCGGAAAGAGGAGGCCAAGGCGGCCTTCCGCCAGGCCCGGAAGCTGGGCCCCGAATCGGCCCTCGGCCAGGCCGCGAAGGAGCGTCTCAAGGACCTCGGCGAGGAGAGCTAAGTCCAGTTTTTGCTTGACGTTCAGTCTCGGCCTGAAGTAGAAAAGACGCGCTGCCTGCGGTATGCCTTGCAACTGTTGGTGATGTCGGCCGAAGGAGGGGAGTTGGTTCACTTCGCAACTCATCACATTTGAGGAGGCGGTAATGAGGAAAGTCCTCATCGTTGCAGTCTTCGCGGTCGCCTTCCTCGGGATGCTCGCGCCGCCTGTCTTCGCACAGGCGCCGGCCCCGAAGGTGACGATCACAGGCCTGTTCGACCAGGTGCTGTCGGGAGGCCAGAACTTCTACGACGGCAACTACAGCCGCAACGGCGATCGTGAGTGGTACGCACGGACGCGGTTCCGTCCCGACTTCGTCTTCGAGGTCGGGCGGACCAAGGCCGTCCTGGGCCTTGAGCTCGACGCGGACTATGGCCAGACCAGCACGTGCGGCGCGGGTCCTGGCAAGGCGCCCTTTAGCTGCACGGGTATGCATTTTGGCTCGACGGCGTCGGCCGGTCTCAACACCGACGTCGCGGGAATCGTCGAGATCAAATGGATGTACACGGAGTTCGACCTGACCGGCAAGGACAGCCTCATGCCGTTCATTCCGGTTGGGACGGTCGCGCGAGCGGGCCTGCAGGCGTTCGGCACGCTCGCGAGCTACAAGGTCACCTACGCGAACGGTGACTTCGCCGGTTTCTCGGCGGTCTCGACGTTCGCGCCGAACATCAAGACCAACGTCACCTTCGTCGTGGTCGAGGACGAGCTCGCCGGAACCGGGGGATTAACCCAGAACCGGGGGGTCGGCGCCGGCGCCAGGGTCACACGCGGCAAGGACAATGCGTGGATTCTCAGCGCCGATATCACGCCGTTCCAGGGGCTGGACGTCAAACCTTTGTACTCGTACTTCCGGGCCGACGGCACGACCAGCGGTAGCGCCCGGCGCACCGCGACCGACCGATTCGTTGGCGGCGGGGCTAGCAACGCAGTGTTGAATGGTGGTGGGGGGTCGACGACGGCGGCGGCCGCGACCTACACCGGCGGCGGCGCCGTCCTCGGCGGCGGCCTCTACCTCAACGGCGATCCCTTCCTGCACGAGAACCGTCACACCTTCGGCGTCGACGCGCGCTGGCGCTCCGGGCCGTGGGGTTTCGATCCCACGGTCTATTATCAGGTGGGTAACCGGCACGTCCAGGCGGCCATAGCTCAGAGCGGCGGCGGCGCGTTCGTGGTAGGCAACCAGGAAACCTTCATGAATTCGTGGCTCCTCGACGGGATCGGCAGCTGGCAGTCGGGCCCGTTCCTGGTCGAGGTCCGCGGGATCTACAGCACCGGTAACAAGGCTACCGATAACCTCTCGAAGCGGATCAGCTACTTCGAGCCGCTCGACATGGACTCGAGCTACTACGCCGGCTGGGCCAATATCCTCGCCCTCGGTATCGACTACTTCAACGGCGGCGGTCCCACCAACAACAACATGGGCACGGCCATCGGCTACGACCGCTACGGCCGCATCCAGCTTGGCCTCCGCGGGACCTACAACTACACGCCGGCGCTCGCGTTCTACGGGGTCCTGAGCCCGACGTGGACGGCCCAGAAGGTCGACACGCACACGGGTCAAGGCGTGGGTACGGGTACCCGGACGATCATCGACGACGCGAGCTTCGCGGCGAAGAGCGACAGTGAGCAGTCGCGGTACATCGGGACCGAAGCAGACCTCGGCATGACCTGGAAGTTCGCGCCCAACACGGCCTTCGATCTTGTCGGCGCATGGCTCTTCGCGGGCAAGGCGCTCGACACGTTCGAGATTCCGGTCGTGGGCGCCCCCGCGGTCAGGCGGAAGGCGGAAGACGCCTGGACCATCGCGTCACGCATAAGGCTGAGCTTCTAAGCTCGGCCAGCTCTCTGCAGGCAGCCGGCGGGGCATGGGCGGGGCATCGCTCATGCCCCGCTTCACTTTTTGGCAAGGGGGACGAGAAGTTGACTCGAATCGGTGCGCGGGCTAGGCTCGACGCGTGGGAGACGTCATGAGGCCCTGGCTCGCGCGCGCCGCCGGCTGCGTCGCGCTCGTGCTCGCGGGCGCCGGCCCCGCCGCGGCCCAGACCGGGCCGCCCTCGCTCTCCGTCCTCGTCAACCAGGTCGTCGCGCTGTTCCCGCGGGTGAACGGCGACGTCCTCGAAGTCCAGGGCGAGGCGGTCACGATCGCGATCGGCAAGCGGGACGGTCTCATCCCCGGCGTCGAGCTCGCGCTCTACCGCGAAGGGCGGGAGCTGCGTCATCCGAAGACCGGCGAGGTGCTCGGCAAGACCGAGCAGGCCGTGGGGCGGATGCTGGTCCAGGAGGTCTTCGAGGCCTACGCGACGGGCAAGGCCGCGCCCGGCAGCGACGTCAAGCCCGGCGACCGCGCGCGCGTCTCGGCGGGCAAGATCAAGCTCACCCTCCTGTCGCTCGTGGACGGCGTCAAGGACACGCTCGCGGAGGCGGCGACGTACGAGCTGGTCGAGGCGCTCAGCCGGACCGGGCGGTTCCAGGTCGCCCTGGGCGATGCGGTCAACGTGTGGCTCGCCCAGCAGGGCGTGAAGCGCCAGGACGTGCTCGACGGCAAGGCGCTGGCCCCGATCGCCGAGCGGTTCAAGCTCGAGAACCTCCTCGTCGTCGCCTACACGCGCGTCGAGCGGCGGCCGTACATGGACGTGCGGCTCTTCGCCTTTCCGGGGGCGAGCGCGCTCCTGACCACCGCGCTCTTCGTCCCGCCCTCGATCAAGCCGGCCGCCAAGGGCGACTTCTCGGCGGCGGGCAAGCCGAAGGAGAGCCAGACGCCGAACGTCGTGAAGTCCCTCCTCGCGCGGCTCCTGACGGGCGAGCTCGACGCCGGGACCTACTCGAGCGGCGAGTCGCAGATCCCGCTGAAGGAGATCGCGAAGTTTCCGTACGTCGTGATCGCGATGGACGTCGCGGTGGCGCCGCAGGACGGCGTCGCGCGGATGGTGGTCACCGACGGCGAGAAGGTGTACCTCTACAAGATCGTCGAGCGGGTGCTCGAGGCGGAATGGACCTATAAGGCGGCCGCGCTCGGGCGTGTGTTCAGCGTTCAGCTCGGCGACTTCAACGGCGACGGCGTGCTGGACGTCGTGGTCAACCGGTACAGCCCGAACCCCGCGGTGCTCATGAGGTCCTTCATCCTCACGACGCAGGCCGGCAAGCCGGCGATGCTGGTCGACGGCGTGAACGACATCCTGCTGGCGGTCGACCCCAACGGCGAGGGCGTGAAGAAGACGCTCTGGGCCCAGCCCTTCGACCAGAAGGGCTTCTTCAAGGCGGGCGACGTCCAGCGCATGGTCCTCCGCAATGGCAAGCTCGTCGCCGACGGGCGCGTCCGGGTGCCGAGCACCTTCCGCGCGACGGGCGCGACGTTCGCGGGGATCGCCGGCAAGGGTCTCCGCGCGCTGGCCTTCGTGGACGAGTACAGCCGCATTCGGATCGCGTCGGCGGACGCGGAGGACCTGTGGCGCTCCGCGGCCCCGGTGGGCGGGGGCGGCGTGAAGCTCGAGGTGATGACGAACGTCGAGCGGGGCGGGCGCAGCTACATCTACACGTCGGAGCCCCAGCCGATCGCCGTGGACCTCGACGGCGACGGCGTCGAGGAGATCGTCGTGCCCCAGAACCAGCTGCCGGGCCGCATGGCCGTCGTGTACAAGGGGCCCGCGGGGTACCGGTTCCAGACGGTCAACTCCGGCTTCGAGGGCACGCTGACGGCGCTCGGGGCGATCCCGGGCGACGGCCCCGGGTCGGCGCCGACGCTCGTCATCGCCGTCGTGCGCTACCAGAACGTCCTCAACACCACCGGCGAAACCCAGATCATCGTGACCACCGGGGAGTGAGCCGGCACGCGTCCCCCGCTTCCCTGATTCCCCGCCTCCCGGCCGTGCCGATGACCGCGCGCCCATGAAGTTCGAGACGGCGCCGCCGCGCGGGATGAAGGACCTGCTGCCGCGGGAGGTGGAGCTTCGCGACCGCGCGGCGGCGACGATCCTCGCCACGTACAGGAAGTACGGCTTTCGCCGGATCGAGACGCCGGCGCTCGAGAACCTCGGACTGCTGCTGAGCAGCGAGGGCGGAGAGAACGAGAAGCTCGTCTTCAAGGTGCTCAAGCGGGGCGCCAAGCTCGAATCGGTCGCGACGCTCCGGGAAGACGACCTCGCCGATCTCGGGCTGCGCTTCGACCTGACGGTGCCGCTCGCGCGGTACTACGCGCACAACCGCGCCGAGCTGCCGGACCCCTTCAAGGCCATCCAGATCGGCCCGGTCTGGCGGGCCGAGCGGCCGCAGAAGGGCCGGTTCCGGCAGTTCACCCAGTGCGACATCGACATCCTGGGCGTCGCCTCCGAGGTCGCGGAGATCGAGCTCATCCTCGCGACCGCCGAGGCGCTCATCGAGCTCGGCCTCGAGCGCCCGCAGATCCGGCTGAACGATCGACGGCTCCTCGCGGCCATCGCGGCGCAGTGCGGCTTCGCGGGCCCCCGGCAGGGCGACGTCTTCGTCACCCTCGACAAGCTCGACAAGATCGGGCGGGAGGGCGTCGAGCGGGAGCTCCGGGCGGTCGGCCACGACGCGCGCGCGATCGAGCGGCTCTTCACGCTGGTCCTGCCCTCGAAGGACGAGCGCGATCCCGTCGCCGCCCTCGCGCAGCTCGCCGAGACGATTCCGGCCGTCCGGGAGCCCGCCGAGACGCTCCGGACGATCGTGCGCACGATCGAGGCGGAGGCGGGCCCGCGCTACGGGATCGCCTTCGACCCCACGCTGGTCCGCGGCATGGGCTACTACACCGGGCCGATCTTCGAGGCCACCTGCGAGGGGTACGGCGCGTCGGTCGCCGGCGGCGGCCGGTACGACCGGATGATCGGCCGGCTCCTGGGCGAAGACGTGCCGGCGTGCGGCTTCTCGATCGGCTTCGAGCGCGTCGTGTCGATCCTCGAGGCGAAGAGCGGGCTCGTCCGGCCGGACCGCGACCGGGTCGCGCTGATCTTCGAGCGGGGCGACGGTCCGGGCGAGGTCATCGCGGCCGCGAACCGGCTCCGGAGCAGGGGCCGGGCCGTCTCGCTGACGCTCAAGCGGAAGAACCTCGCGAGGCAGCTCGACGATCTCGCGCGGGACGGATTCGGCTCGTACGCGATCTTCCGCGCCGGGGCGGGCGCCCCGGAGGTCAAGCCGCTCGCGCTGCGCACGCCGGAGGCGAAGCGCGCCGATGCATAGCTACCGGACCCACACCTGCGGCGAGCTCCGGCTCGCGCACGCGGGGACGCCCGCCCGGCTCTCGGGATGGGTCCACCGCAAGCGCGACCACGGGGGCCTCCTCTTCATCGACCTCCGCGACCACTACGGGCTCACCCAGTGCGTATTCGCGGGCGGGAGCCCCGCCTTCAAGGCCGCCGAGGCGCTCAGGCTCGAGAGCGTGATCACCGTGACCGGCACGGTCGTGCCGCGCGCGCCGGACGCGGTCAACCCGAAGCTCGCCACCGGACAGGTCGAGCTCCAGGTCGCGGAGCTCGCCGTCCAGTCCGTGGCGGAGCCGCTCCCGCTCCAGGTCGCGAGCGACGCCGAGTTCCCCGAGGAGACGCGGCTCCGGTACCGCTTCCTCGACCTCCGGCGCGAGCGGGTCCACCGCAACATCATGCTGCGGAGCCGCGTGATCGCCTCGATCCGCCGGCGGATGATCGACGCCGGGTTCACGGAGTTCCAGACGCCCATCCTCACGGCGAGCTCGCCCGAGGGGGCGCGCGACTATCTGGTGCCGAGCCGCGTCCATCCCGGCACGTTCTACGCGCTGCCCCAGGCGCCGCAGCAGTTCAAGCAGCTCCTGATGACCGCGGGGTTCGACCGCTACTTCCAGATCGCGCCCTGCTTCCGCGACGAGGACGGCCGGGCCGACCGGTCGCCGGGCGAGTTCTACCAGCTCGACTTCGAGATGTCGTTCGTGACGCAGGAGGACGTCTTCGCCGCGATCGAGCCCGTGCTGCACGGGGTCTTCGAGGAGTTCGGGGGCGGCGCCGCGGTGACGCCGCCGCCGTTCCCGCGCATCCCGTTCGACGAGGCGATGCTCCGGTACGGCACGGACAAGCCGGACCTCCGCAACCCGCTCCTCGTCTCGGACGTGACCGAGACGTTCCGCGGCGGGAGCCTCGCGGTGTTCGCCGCGGCGATCGAGGCCGGTGCGGTCGTCCGGGCGGTGCAGGCACCCGGCGCCGCGGCCCAGCCGCGGAGCTTCTTCGACCGGCTCGGCCAGTGGGCGCGCGACGAGGGGGCGCCCGGGCTCGGCTACGTCGTCTTCACGGACGGCGGCGCCCGGGGGCCGATCGCGAAGTTCCTCGACGCCGACCGGCTCGCGCGCCTGCGCGCGGCGGCGGGCGTGGGGGAGGGCGACGCGGTGTTCTTCGTCTGCGACCGGAAGGCCGCGGCGGAGCGGCTCGCGGGCCGCGCGCGCGCGCGCGTGGGCGCGGAGCTCGGCCTCGTCGAACCCAACGCCTTCCGCTTCTGCTGGGTCACGGACTTCCCGATGTACGAGTACAACGAGGAGACGAAGAAGATCGAGTTCAGCCACAACCCGTTCTCGATGCCCCAGGGCGGGCTCGCGGCGCTCGAGACCCAGGATCCGCTGGCGATCGAGGCCTACCAGTACGATATCGTGTGCAACGGCGTGGAGCTCTCGAGCGGTGCGATCCGCAACCACCGCGCCGACGTCATGTTCAAGGCCTTCGCCATCGCCGGCTACACGCGCGAGGAGGTGGAGGCGCGCTTCGGCGGCATGCTGAACGCGTTCCGGTACGGCGCGCCCCCGCACGGCGGGTCGGCGCCGGGCATCGATCGGATCGTGATGCTCCTCGCCGGCGAGACGAACATCCGCGAGGTCATCGCGTTCCCGATGAACCAGCAGGCCCAGGATCTGCTGATGCAGGCGCCTGCGCCGGTGCCGCCCGAGCGGCTCAAGGAACTGCACCTCCGGCTCGACCTGCCGAGTGTAGACTCGAAGAAGGACTGAGCGTGAGCGAAGCCACGACGATCACGCGCCGCATCTCGATCGCCCCGGACGTCGACCTGCTGCCCCTCCTCGGGCGCAACGACGATCATCTCCGGACCCTCGAGCACGAGCTCGACATCCGCATCGTCGCCCGCGGCCACGACCTGACGCTCCGGGGCGAGGAGCGCCAGGTGCGGAAGGCCGAGCGCGCGCTCGGCCAGCTGGCCGAGGTCGTGCGCTCGGGCGCCCCGCTGCGGGCGGTCGAGGTCCGCGCCGCGCTCCAGATGCTGTCGGAGGACGAGGACGCGGACCTGAAGGCGGTGTTCGCAGACGCGATTCCCGTCCCGTCGCGGAAGAAGTGGATCGCGCCGAAGACGCTGGGACAGAAGCGGTACGTCGACGCCATCCGCAAGCACGACATGGTGTTCGCGATCGGGCCCGCGGGCACGGGCAAGTCGTACCTGGCCGTCGCGATGGCGGTGTCGGCGCTCATGAAGCGCGAGGTCGCCCGGATCGTGCTGACGCGGCCCGCGGTCGAGGCCGGTGAGCGCCTCGGCTTCCTCCCCGGCGACCTCTACGAGAAGGTCCATCCCTACCTCCGGCCGCTCTACGACGCGCTCTACGACATGCTCGAGGCCGAGAAGGTCCAGAGCCTCATGGAGAAGGGCGCGATCGAGATCGCGCCGCTCGCCTACATGCGCGGGCGCACGCTCAACGACTCGTTCATCATCCTCGACGAGGCGCAGAACTCGACGAGCGAGCAGATGAAGATGTTCCTCACGCGGCTCGGGTTCAGCTCGAAGATGGTGATCACGGGCGACGTGACGCAGGTGGACCTGCCGGCCTCGCGCGGCTCGGGGCTCATCGAGGTCCAGCGGATCCTCCGGGACGTCGAGGGCATCCGGTTCGTCTACTTCGACGACCGGGACGTCATCCGTCACCAGCTGGTCTCCGCGATCGTCCGCGCGTACGAGGCCTGGACCGCGCCCCCGCGCGACGACGCGCCGCCGGGCGGCGGCGCCGCCGCCGCCCGCGCGTGATGGCAGCGACGGTCTCGCGCCGCCGGCATCGTCCCGCCGTCTCTCCGTCCCGCCTCGCGCGGGCCGCCGGCCGCGCGCTCGGGGCGCTCGGCCGGCCGCGGGGCCGGGTCGAGATCCTCGTCGTGGACGACGCCGGGATCCGGCGCCTGAACGCGGCGTGGCGCGGCGTCCGCCGGCGCACCGACGTCCTGGCCTTCCCGCTCGAGCTGGCCGACGCGCCCGCCGGTCTCGTCGGCCAGATCGTGATCTCGGCGGACACGGCGCGCCGCCAGGCGCGGCGGGGCGGCGTGCCGCTCGCCAGCGAGCTCGACCTCCTGGTCACGCACGGCGTTCTGCACGCGGTCGGCTGGGACGACCGCGACCCGGTCGAGGCGGGCCTCATGCACGCGCGCGAGCGCGCGATCCTCTCCGCCGGCGGCCGCCGGCCGCCGGCGGGGCTCTGGCGGGGGCTCCTCCCGTGAGGTCGGGCGCCAAGCACCGGGCGGGCTTCGTGTCGCTGATCGGCCGGCCGAACGCCGGCAAGTCCACGCTCCTCAATCGCCTCGTCGGCGAGAAGCTCGCGATCGTCTCGCCGCGGCCGCAGACGACGCGGAATCGGATCACGGCGATCCGGAACCTGCCGGGGGCGCAGATCGTGTTCGTGGACACGCCGGGGCTCCAGCCCGGCGGCGGCAAGCTCGGCGCGTTCATGCAGAAGATCGCGGAGCGCGCAGTCGAGGACGTGGATCTCGTCTGCCTCGTCGTGGACGCGACCCGGCCCGCCGGGCCCGACCCGCTGCTGCTCGCGCCGCTCGCGTCGTATCAGGGCCCCGTCTTCTGCGTGCTGACCAAGACCGATCTCGTCAGGCCGAAGGTGCGGCTCCTCGAGGCGATCGCGGCGTGGCGCGGGGTCCGGTCCTTCCGCGAGATCGTGCCCGTCTCGGCGCTCGACGGGACGAACTGCGACCGGCTGCTCGAGCTGGCCGTCGGCCTCCTGCCCGAGCACCCCGCCTTCTTCCCGCCGGACGCGACGAGCGACCAGCCCGAGACCTTCTACGTGGCCGAGGTCATCCGCGAGAAGATCTTCCTCCTGACGCGCGAGGAGGTGCCCTACGCCGCGGCGGTGCGCGTCGCGGAGCTCACCGAGCGCGTGCGGCCCCCGTGCCTGTACGTGCGCGCGACGATCTTCGTCGAGCAGGACTCGCAGAAGGGCATCCTCATCGGCAAGGGCGGCGCGATGCTCAAGCGGATCGGCACGGCCGCCCGGCGCGACCTCGAGGCGTTCTTCGGGATCAAGGTGTTCCTCGCCCTCGCGGTGGACGTGCGCCGGCGCTGGCGCCGCGACGACGCGGCGCTGCGCGAGTTCGGCTTCAGGCTGACGTCGTGATGGGGCTCGGTGCCGTTCGGTGCCGCCCATGAGTACGGTGGGACGCCTCGGGCTGATCGTCCTCGCCGTGGCGGCGGGCGGTCACGTGACCCCCTCCGGATCGAACACGACTCTCATGGCCGGCTGGGAGCGCCATTTCGCCCTGGAGTGGACGATCGAGGTGGAACAGGGCGGGACCCGTCGGCTCCGCGGCTACATCAACAACCAGCATGGGGAGTCTGTCGAGGACGTGAGGGTCCTCGCGCAGGCGCTGGACGCCTCCGGAACCGTCGTGGGCCGGCGCATCACCTGGGTTCTCGGTGTCGTTGGCGGATTCGGGCGTGCCTACTTCGAGGTCCAGCATCTCCCTCCCGCCGACCACTACCTGCCGACGGTCTGGGACTACAGCTTCGTCCAGGGCCAGGGCGACGGCTGGTACTGATGGGGCTCGGCCGGACCGCGGCGGTCGTGATCGGCTCGTTCCCGCTCGGCGAGAGCGACCGTATCGTCACCTTCTACACGCGCGAGTTCGGCAAGCTCCGCGGCGTGGCCAAGGCCTCGCGGCGGCTCCGCTCGCGCTTCTCGGGCGCGCTCGAGCTCTTCACGCTGGGCGAGCTGGTCTTCTTCGACGGGGGCCGGAGCGAGCTGGTCCAGATCGACCACTTCGACATCGTGCGGCCCTTCGCGCGCGTGCGCGAGGACCTCGCGCGGCTCGGCCGCGCCGCGTGGATCGTCGAGTGCGTCGCGCGCCTCACCGCCGAGCACGACCGGCACGCCGCCCTCTACGGCCTTCTGGTGCGGAGCCTCAAGGCCCTCGAGGGCGCGGCGCCGCCCGCGCGCGTCGCGGTCTGCTTCGGGGTGCGCGGCCTCGACGCGCTCGGCCACCGGCCGCGCCTCGACGCGTGCACGGTGTGCGGGCGCGCCTACCCGTTCCGGCAGGCCGCCCTCGGGGCCGGAGGCGTCGTGTGCGAGGCGTGCGCGCGGCGCGAGCCGGGGCTCGTGCCGGTCTCGCCGGCGGCCGTCGCCGCCCTCGAGTGGCTCCGGTCGGCGCGCTGGGAGGAGGCGCTGGCGGCGCCGCTCGGCCGGAGCGAGGCCGAGCTCGTCGTGCTGCTCGATCGCCAGATGTCGGGGCTCATCGGCCAGCCGACCCGCACCACGAAGTTCCTGCGCGAGCTCGAGCGGCTCGAGCCCACCCCCGGAGGGCGCGCGTGACGACCATGGACACGATCGTCTCGCTGTGCAAGCGGCGGGGCTTCGTCTTCCAGTCGAGCGAGATCTACGGCGGCATCGCCTCGTGCTGGGACTACGGGCCGCTGGGCGTCGAGCTGAAGAACAACGTCAAGCGGGTGTGGTGGCGGGACAACGTGACCCTGCGCGCCGACATGGTCGGGCTCGACGCCGCGATCCTCATGCACCCAACCGTCTGGAAGGCGAGCGGCCACCTCGACCACTTCACCGACCCCATGGTGGACTGCAAGGCGTGCCGGCGGCGGTTCCGCGCCGACAAGCTCGACGAGCAGCCGTGGACCCACTACTGTCCGGCGACGAAGGGCAACAAGTTCGAGGTGCCCGCGGGCGAGCCGTGCCGGCACTGCGGCGCCCGGCGTACGCTGTGTCCGGAATGCGGCAAGGGGGAGCTGACCGCGCCCCGGCAGTTCAACCTCATGTTCAAGACCTTCATGGGACCGGTCGAGGAGGACGCGGCGGTCACCTACCTCCGGCCCGAGACGGCGCAGGGCATCTTCGTGAACTTCGACAACGTCCTCCAGGCCATGCGCCTCAAGCTCCCGTTCGGCGTCGCCCAGATCGGGAAGGCCTTCCGCAACGAGATCACCCCCGGGAACTTCATCTTTCGCACGCACGAGTTCGAGCAGATGGAGATCGAGTTCTTCGTCAACCCGGCCGACACGCTCGACGGCCGCCCCGCCGACGAAGTCTGGCACGAGCGCTGGATCGAGGAGCGGTTCGCGTGGTACCCGCGCTACGGCATCCGTCGTGAGCACCTCCGGCTGCGCGAGCACGAGAAGGAGGAGCTCGCCCACTACGCCAAGCGGACCGCCGACATCGAGTACAAGTTCCCGATCGGCTGGAGCGAGCTCGAGGGCATCGCGAACCGCACCGACTTCGACCTCAAGCAGCACGCTCGGGCCAGCGGGAAGGCGCTCACGTACTTCGACGAGGAGCGGAAGACCCACGTGGTCCCCTACGTGATCGAGCCCTCGGCGGGCGCCGACCGCTCCGTCCTCGCGTTCCTCGTGGACGCCTATCGCGAGGAGGAGGTCCGCGGCGAGAAGCGCGTGGTGCTGCGCTTCCACCCGGACCTCGCGCCGATCAAGATCGCCGTGCTCCCGCTCCTCAAGAAGCGCCCGGAGATCGTCGCGACCGCTCGGGAGCTGCGCGCCCGGCTCGCGCGCCGCTGGATGAGCGTGTACGACGACACGGCGGCGATCGGCCGGCTCTATCGGCGTCAGGACGAGGTCGGCACGCCTTACTGCGTGACGGTGGACGTGCAGACCGTGGGCGACGCGGAGAAGGGCGAGACGGGCGACCGGAAGGTGACGATCCGCGAGCGCGACTCGATGGAGCAGATCCGGGTGCCGATCGAGGAGCTGTCCGGGGTGTTCGGCGAGCTGTTCGACGGCGCCGCCTGGCGGACGGCGGCGGGGCGCTATCCGCCGGCGAAAGGCTAGCAGGGCGAGCGAAATCTAGGGACTCGGCGGCGCGGGGATGGGCGGCGCCTCGCCGCGGCGCTGGCCGACGCCGGCGCACGAGACCGCCGGCTCGGTGCCCTTGATGAAGGCCATCCGCACCGGGCGCACGCACTCGCCGGACGGGTCCTCGTCCACCAGCAGCGAGACGACGCCCTCGGGCACCGCGAAATCCTCGCGCGGGCTGTCGCCGAGGATCTTGGCCATGTACGCGACCCAGATCGGCACCGCGACGCGCGAGCCGGTCTCGTCGTGGCCGAGGCTCCGCGGCCGGTCGTACCCGACCCACACGCCCGTCGCCAGCCGGGGCGTGAAACCGAT
This sequence comes from Candidatus Methylomirabilota bacterium, assembly GCA_035260325.1. Lineage (NCBI taxonomy): Bacteria > Methylomirabilota (SeqCode) > Candidatus Methylomirabilota bacterium. The sequence goes on from DATFVL010000240.1 coordinate 45,267, forward strand.
GAACCACGCGTTCGAGTAGTCGTTGGTCGTCCCCGTCTTCGCGGCGATCGGGCGGCCGAGGGCCTTGGCGGCCTGGCCCGTGCCGCGCTCGACGACGCCGCGGAGCATGCTGGTGATCACGTACGCGGTCTCCGGCGCGACGGCCTCACGGCCCTCGGGGACATGCTCCTCGAGCAGCTTGCCCTGTGCGTCGGTGACGTAACGGACCGTCACCGGGGGCATCCACAGGCCCTGGTTCGCGAGCGCGCTGTAGGCGGACGTGAGCTCGAGCAGCGAGAGGTCGGAGGTGCCGAGCGCCAGGCTCAGGTTGATCTCGAGGGGACTCGTGATGCCGAGCCGCCGCGCCACCTGGATCGTCTTGCTGAGCCCGATCCGCTCCTGGAGCTTCACGGTCACGACGTTCACCGACTCCTCGACGGCCTGCTGGAGCGTCGTGGGCCCGCGGAACTTGCGGTCGTAGTTCTCGGGCTTCCACGCCTGGCTGTTCGCCCCCACGGCGTACGAGACCGGCGCGTCCTCGATGCGCGTCGCGGGCGTGAAGCCCGCTTCGAGCGCCGCGATGTAGATGAAGGGCTTGAACGCCGAGCCGGGCTGGCGCTTGGCCTGGACCGCGCGGTTGAACTCGCTCCGGAGGAAGTCGTACCCGCCGACCATGGCCTTCACGTAGCCGGTCTGCGGCTCGATGGTGATGACGGCGCCCTCGGGATGCTCGCCGGGCCGCGGCTTCGCCGTGCGGCTCTCGACCGCCTTCAGGCCCTCGCGTAGCGCCTGCTCGGCGGCGAGCTGCATGGACGGGTTGAGCGTCGTGTAGACGTTGAGGCCGCCCTTGAACACGAGGTCCGCGCCGTACTTGGTCTCGAGCGCCTGCTGGACGTAGTCGAGGAAGTACTGGCCCGTCGAGCGGCGGCGCTCGGGCGGGATCAGCCCGAGGTCGGTCTTCGCGAGCCGCTTGGCCTCGTCGTCCTTGAGCGCGCCGTACTCGGCCAGGCGCCGGAGCACGACCTCGCGCCGGCGCTTCGCGACGGCGGCGTGGTCGAACGGCGAATAGCTCGACGGCGCGCGCGGCAGCCCGGCGAGGAGCGCGGCCTCGCGCACGTCGAGGTCGGCGACCGACTTGCCGAAGTAGGTGCGCGCGGCCGCCTCGACGCCGTACGCGCCGTGCCCGAAGTAGACCTGGTTCAGGTACATCTCCAGGATGCGGTCCTTCGAGTAGCGGCGCTCGAGCTGGAGGGCCAGCGCCGCCTCCCGGAGCTTTCGGTCGAGGCTCTTGTCCGGCGTGAGGAAGAGCACCTTCGCGAGCTGCTGCGTGATCGTGCTGCCGCCCTCGACGATCCGCCCCCGCCGGTAGTTCTGCACGACGGCGCGCGCGATCCCGATCGGGTCCACGCCCCAGTGCGAGTAGAAGCGCCGGTCCTCGGTCGCGATGACCGCGTCGCGCAGCGGCTGGGGGATCTGGGCCAGCGGCACCAGGATGCGCCGCTCGACGTGGAGCTCGCTGATGACCTCGTCGTTGTCGTCGTAGATCTTGGTGCCCTGGATGGGCTGGAGCGTCTCGAGCGCGGTGACCGACGGGAGCGACCGGGGCAGGATCGTGAACGCCCAGAGCGCCGCCACGCCCACGGCCGAGGCGGCGAGGAGCGTCAGCACGCCGACGACCAGGAGCGCCCAGCGGAGGAGGCGGCGCGCGAGGGGCCGCGTCGGCCGGGATTCGGGGGGTGTGCGCCTCCGGACGACCATCCCGAACATTATACCGTCCGCGCTGAGGCGCGGTACCCGCCTTGCGTCGTCCAACGCCGGTGTGATACAACGCCGATGCTTTGAGCCGTCGTCCGTTCGCTCCCGCGGAAGAGCAGCTCCGTGTCGTCCGGCGCGGGACCGCTCAAATCATCGTGGAGACCGAGCTGCGGGACAAGCTCGAACGCTCACGGCGGAGCGGGGAGCCGCTCAAGGTGAAGCTCGGACTCGATCCGACCGCGCCGGACCTCCATCTCGGCCACACGGTGGTGCTGCGGAAGCTTCGCGACTTCCAGGACCTCGGCCACCAGATCATCGTCATCATCGGCGACTTCACGGGGATGATCGGGGACCCGACCGGGCGCTCGGAGACGCGCAAGCCGCTCACCTGGGACGAGATCCGCGCGAACGCGGACACCTACCGCGGCCAGCTCGGGAAGGTGCTCGACATGACCCGGACCCGGATCGAGTTCAACTCGACGTGGCTCGCGAAGCTCACGTTCGAGCACGTGATCCGCGAAACCGCCCACCTCACGGTCGCCCGCATGCTCCAGCGCGAGGACTTCGCCGCGCGCCACGCCTCGGACCGCCCGATCAGCCTGCACGAGTTCCTCTACCCGATCGCCCAGGCCTACGACTCGGTCGCGCTCGGCGCCGACGTCGAGCTGGGCGGAACGGACCAGACCTTCAACCTGCTGGTGGGCCGCGATCTCCAGCGGGCGCACGGCCAGGAGCCCCAGATCGCGCTCACGGTCCCGATCCTCGAGGGGCTCGACGGCACGCAGAAGATGTCCAAGAGCCTCGGCAACTACGTGGGGATCAACGAGAAGCCCGAGGACATCTTCGGCAAGCTCATGTCGGTCTCGGACGAGCTGATGTGGCGCTATTACGAGCTCCTGACGCGGATCCCGGAGAACGAGATCGCGTCGCTCCGCGCGGGCCACCCGATGGACGCGAAGAAGCGGCTGGCACGGACGCTCACGGCCCAGTACCACGGCGAGACCGCGGCCGCCGCGGCCGAGGCGCACTTCGTGCGCGTCCATCAGCAGCGGGACCGGCCGCCGACCGTCGAGCGGCAGCGGGTCGCCGCGCCGGGGGGACGGATCACCCTGGTGCGCGCGCTGACGGCCACGGGCATGGTGGCCTCCAACTCCGAGGCGCGGCGGCAGATCCAGCAGGGCGCAGTGGAGGTGAATCGCGAGCGCGTGCGTCAGGTCGACGCCGAGCTCCGGGCCGGGCAGACGTACGCGGTCAAGGTCGGCAAGCGCCGGTTCCAGGAGATCGAGGTCACCGACGCCGGGTAACCTGGCACCGCCGCCGAAGGACTTGACATGCTGGGCCCCTATCCGTATAGTCAAGTTTCGCCCACGGTGACGTGGGCTTGTCGTGAAGCTCGGTCACCTTCCAAAGCTGACCGCAGTGCTCTTTGAAAGCCGGATATGCTACTGGCTCACCGAAAAGGTGTGAGCACCCATCCGTTCTATCGAGCCTTGCGCTCGGCCGAGTAACTGTCGAGCAGCATCGCAGTGAAACGTTCGAGCTACCAGGGTTCATCGCTTTTCTTGGCGAGTTTGATCCTGGCTCAGAGCGAACGCTGGCGGCGTACTTAACACATGCAAGTCAAACGGGGATCGTCGGGTTAGCAATAATTCGGCGGTCCTAGTGGCGCACGGGTGAGTAACACGTGGGTAACCTGCCCTAGAGACCGGGATACCCTCTCGAAAGGGAGGCTAATACTGGATACGTTCCCCGGGTCGCGAGACTCGGGGAGGAAAGGTGGCGAAAGCTGCCGCTCTTGGAGGGGCTCGCGGCCTATCAGCTAGTTGGTGAGGTAACGGCTCACCAA